>NZ_NBIM01000006.1 GCF_002242685.1 Oceanimonas doudoroffii | reverse complement strand
CGTCACCCTGCCCGCCGGGCCGGGCCTGGGCGTCACCCTCAACGAAGACAAGCTGGCCGAATACCGCCGCAAGTCATCACTCGCCCCCCACGCGTAACAGGAAGACAACCATGCTGTTTAAAGTCGAGATGAAGGTCAATCTGCCCCACGACATGCCGGCCGAGGTGGCCGCCGAGATCAAGGCCCGGGAGAAGGCCTATGCCCAGGAGCTGCAGACCCAGGGCAAATGGCGCCACCTGTGGCGGGTGGCCGGCAGCTACGCCAACGTCAGCATTTTTGATGTGGCCGACAACGCCGAATTGCAGGATCTGATCAGCAACCTGCCACTGTTTCCCTACATGGACATTCAGGTGGCGCCCCTGTGCCGGCACCCGTCCTCCATTCATCAGGATGACCGTTAACCGACGTTCGTCCCCCCTGCGACCAAATCATAAAAAAGATGCAAGGAGCAATATCATGTCTGTGAAAACCACCCATACCCCCGAGGTAAAAGAGCTGCTGGAAAAAGTCGCCGGTCTGAACCAGGCCGGTGGCAACGAGCGGGTCAAGACCATCGTGCACCGCGTGATGCGCGACGTCTTCCAGCTCATCGAAGACCTGGACATCACCCCGGAAGAATTCTGGAGCGCCGTTTACTATATCAACGACCTGGGCAAGAACGGCGAAGCCGCCCTGCTCGCTCCCGGCCTGGGCATGGACAAGTACCTGGACATTCGCATGGACGCCGCCGACGAGCTGGCCGGCCTGGCCGGCGGTACCCCGCGCACCATTGAAGGCCCGCTGTATGTGGCCGGCGCCCCGGAGTCCGAGGGCTTCGCCCGCATGGACGACGGCACTCAGGACGGCGACACCATGATCCTGACCGGTGTGGTCACCGACCAGGACGGCCAGCCGCTGGCCAACACCCTGGTGGAGATCTGGCACGCCGATCTCAAGGGGGGCTACTCCTACTTCGACCCGTCCCAGAGCGAATACAACCTGCGCCGCAGCATTCGCACCGACGCCGATGGCCGCTATACCGCGCAAAGCATCATTCCGTCCGGTTACGGCTGCCCGCCCGAGGGCGCCACCCAGGCGCTGCTGAACCAGCTGGGCCGCCACGGCCGCCGTCCGGCCCACATTCACTACTTCGTGTCCAAGCCGGGCTACAAGCACCTGACCACCCAGATCAACCTGGCCGGTGACGAATACACCTACGATGACTTCGCCTTTGCCACCCGTGAAGAGCTGGTGTGCGACGCCGTGCGCATCGACGACGCCGCCGCCGCCGAGCAGTACGGCCTGAACCAGCCGTTCACTCGAGTGGAATTCAATATTCAGCTGGTGGCGTCCGACAAGCCCGAGCACCAGCAGCGCCACGAGCGCAAGCGCGCCCTGGAAGACGACATCGCCTGAAAACTCGCCGGGTCAGTTATCAAGCAAACCCTCACCTGATCGGAAAGGGGCCTTTCGGCCCCTTTTGCATTTAGTGGTGATGATGACTTCCCGTTTAAGCCAGCTCCTGGCCTTATGACCCAGAAAATCCTTTCCTCCCCGGATAGATCAAAGGGCCGGCATGTTTTCTGAACATCCGAGCATCTCACCCACCCATGGATAATAATGTAACCTGGCAAATGTATGTTGCGTATTCGCCAATATTAGCGGGCGAATTATGCTGAACCACTTGAATCCTTTTCTTACTATTCAGGACTTTGGCTTGAGCTGCCGTTCCTTACTCAATGATGTAAATATCAGACCCAGCGTTTAAAGATTAGTGAGGTATTGATGCCGCCAAAGGCAAAGTTGTTACTCATCACGTATTCCGTGTCGACTTTGCGTATTTCATGCATGATGTAATCGAGTTCTGCGCATTCCGGGTCTACATTGTCCAGATTGACGGTCGGGCAGAACCAACCCTCACTCATCATTTCAATGGCGGTCCAGGCCTCCAGTACACCGCAGGCACCCAGGGTATGGCCGGTATAGCTTTTCAGGGAGCTTATCGGGGTGTTGCTGCCGAATACCGCTGCAGTCGCCCGGCTTTCGGCAATATCTCCCCGGCCGGTGGCGGTGCCATGGGCACTGACGTAACCGACGGATGAAGCGGGCAGGGCCGCACTTTCCAGGGCCTGACGGATGGCGACTTCCATGGTGCCGGCATTGGGCTGGGTCACATGAGTGCCATCGGAATTAGTGCCAAAGCCGACAATTTCGGCGTAAATCCGCGCGCCACGCCCCCGGGCGTGCTCCAGCTCTTCCAGAATAAGTGCGCCGCCCCCTTCACCGATCACCAGCCCGTCCCGATCCCGGTCAAAGGGTCGGGGCGAAAGATGGGGAGTGCCGTTGGCCACGCTGGTCGCATACAGGGTATCGAACACGGCGGCCTCGGTGGCGCACAGACCCTCGCTGCCTCCGGCCACCATCACATCCTGACTGCCGAACTTGATCGCCTCATAGGCATAGCCAATGCCTTGGCTGCCCGAGGTACAGGCGCTAGAGGTGGTGATCACCCGGCCACGAAGGCCGAAATGCACGCCAATGTTCACCGGAGTGGTATGGGCCATCATCTTGATATAGGAGTTGGCATTCAGCCCATCCGATGAATGGTTCATCAGCATATTGCCAAAATCCGCCAGGGCCAGGCTGTCGCCAGCGGAGGAACCAAACGAAACCCCGACTCGGCCGTTACCCAGCTCCTCACTGCCCAGCAGGCCCGCATCCTCAAGTGCCAGCTCGGTTGCATACACCCCGAGCTGAGCCACCCGGCCCATACTACGTAGCGCCTTTCTGGTGTAATGGGCCGGCATGGCAAAATCCCGCACCGGTGCCGCCAGCCGGGTATTCAGCCCATCGTAACGGTCCCAGTCATCCATTCTGACAATACCGCTGCGACCGGCGGCAAGGTTATCCCTGATGGTCTGCCAGTCGTTGCCGATGGGAGAAAAACCCGCCATCCCCGTAATCACAACCCGTTTCATCAATACATTCCACCATTTACCGAGATCACTTGGCGGGTGATATAACCGGCCCCTTCGGACATCAGAAAGCTGACCGTTGCCGCCACCTCGTCGACACTGCCTGTCCGTTGCATCGGAATCATCTTCAGCGCTTCCTCCATGGGCACGTCCTCGGTCATATCGGTTTCAATCAAACCCGGAGCAACGCAGTTCACCGTAATCTTGCGCCTGGCCAGCTCCACGGCCAGGGCCTTGGTGGCCCCGATAATGCCCGCCTTGGCGGCACTGTAATTCACCTGACCCCGGTTGCCCATTTCACCGGAGACCGAAGACAGAGTCACGATGCGGCCGGGTTTTCTGCGCCGAATCATGGGCATCATCAGCGGGTGCAGCACATTGTAAAAGCCGTCGAGATTGGTTCTGAGCACCAGGTCCCAATCTTCTTCCGGGATGGCCGGAAAGGCATTGTCCCGGGACACCCCTGCATTGCAGACCACGCCATAGTAGGCGCCATGGGTTTCCACATCCAGCTCCAGTACCCGGCGGCACAGCTCCCGGTCGGCAATATCGAATTGCAGGACCCGGGCCTGGCGGCCCAGCGCTTCGATCTCCTGGGCCACCGCGTCGGCGGCGGCACGGCCCGAACGGCAGTGCAGCACCAGATCAAAGCCGTCCCGGGCCAGTTGCAGGGCGATGCCCCTACCGATACCCCTGCTGGAGCCGGTAACCAAAATTGTTGCTGTCATTATTTTGCATCCCGTAAAAACACGTCGGCGTCTTCCGGCTGATAGATATTCAGGCTTGCCGTTACTTCGTAATCCCGGCCCTGGAGTTCACAGTCAAAGGCGCACAGGCCATTTTCCGCCTGCATGTTTCTGGTCACCTTAACGTGTATGCGCTCACCCGGGAGGAACCAAGCCACCGGCACGCTGTATTTTCGGGTGCCGAGCAAAAAACCCAGCCTGGGCGTCCGCCCCTGCTTGCGTTCCTGCAGGCCGGCCCAAGCACCTATAGCCTGGGCCATGTACTCCAGTCCCACCCAGGACGGCACCCCCTGTTCATCCGCGAACATGGAGGCCGGGGTAATGTCCACCGCCGCCGACAACCAGTCTTCACCGTATCCGGTGATCTCCGACAACAGGCTCATCCGCCCGGAGTGAGGGACCAGTTCATCTACATTAAACTCAGATTTCATGACACTCTTCTCAAAATCAAAGAGATATTGTTACCGCCAAAGGCAAAGGAGTTGCTCAATACATATTCGGGCTTACCTCCTGACACCGGCGTCGTTACCAGATTAAGGCCGGGCAGACCCGGGTCCGGTTGGCCATCCCACACATGGCGTGGCACCAGCCCTTCGGTCAGCACCAACCAGCCGATCCCGGCCTCCAGCGCGCCGGCGGCCCCCAGGGTATGACCGGTCAGCGGCTTGGTGGAACTGCAGGGCACGCCGCCGCCGAATACCTCCGCGACGGCCCGCGCCTCCATCTGATCGTTCAGCTGGGTGGCGGTGCCGTGCAAATTGATATAGTCCACCGCTCCGGGTTCGATGCCGGCATCGGCCAGCGCCGCCCTCATGCAGGCCATGGCCCCCGCCCCGCCGGGATCCGGGGCAGAAATATGATGGGCATCCGAGCTTTCCCCCACGCCGGCAAGCTCCACCCCGCCCGGCTCCCGGCTGAGCATAAACAGCCCGGCCCCTTCCCCGATATTGATACCGCGGCGATTCGCACTGAACGGATTGCACAGGTGGTCGCTGACCGCCTCCAGAGCGGAAAAGCCCTGCACCGTCAGCTGGCAGAGGGTATCCACCCCACCGGCCACCACGGCGTCGCAGACCCCCGCCCGCAACAGCCGACGGGCGGACGCCAGCGCCTTGGCCCCGGAGGAGCAGGCCGTGGAAATACCGAACACGGGGCCGCCCAGTTGCAATTCGGCGGCAATAAAGGCCGCCGTCGCGCCCATTTCCTGCATGCGGTAGTCATATTCGGGGGGCAGGGTACCGGTGGCGGCCCTGTGTTTCAGGGCCGCTTCACTGTCGCCGATGCCGGAGGTAGAGGTGCCGATCACCACACCAATACGGTGCCGGCCAAACCGACCGGCGGCCTGGGTGACAGCATCCCGGATCTGGTTCAGCGCCGCCAGTGCCAGACGGTTGTTGCGGCTGTGCCAATGGGTCTCGCTCAGGGTCACCGCCGGCAGCTCGCCGCGACAGAGTCCTAGGAGCATGGGCCGTCCGGGACTGAAGTCGTCCGTCAGCACCAGCCCAGACTCGCCCTGTTGCAGGCGGTGGCAGGCCGACTGCCGGTCTGCCCCCATGGCACTGACCATGGCCATGGCATTCAGGTAACACCGCTTCACTGTGCCAACTTCCTTTCTTCCAGTGTCTGTATGGTAACGCTATATTCCCCCAGATGGTTGATGACCCGGGTGCTGTCTCCTTCGTGAACCACATCAAGCAGCGGCACGCCATCATGCCACAAGCGCCGCCGGTTCGCTTCCATCTCCAGTGCCCAGCCCGCCTCCGGCGGGTAATAACGGCTCAGCGCGTCTGCGGGCCAGAGCGCCAACTGAATCGTCGCCAGTATCGCCCTAGCGGGCAGCTCAGCCGGAATATTCACCTGCTGCCGCAATTGCCGCCCGTCGTATTCCAGGGTCATCAGCGGCTGCCCCGTGGCCATCAGGGCCGCCAGCCTGCTCCGCTGATGGTCAAACCGGCCCACCACTAGAAACTGCAGCCGCTCGCCCCGGGACTCCATGGCCAGGGTCTGCTTCAGCAATACCGGTGCCGGCCCCTCCGCCGGCGGCAGCAACAACGGCTCCGGGGCCGGGCGGTTCAGGGCGCAGCCCGCCAGCAGGCAGGCCGCACTCAGCAGCAGGATCAGCCGCGACATAGCTCGGCCAGGGTCGAGAGCCGGGCCGGCTCGCTGACATAGGGATTGTTGCTGTCCCAGGCATAACCGGCGAGGATGGAGCTGATCATCGCCTTGACCCCCTCGCTCTTGTTGTTGGCGAAGATCACATCCTGCAGCCGTCCGTCATACCAGCCCTCCACAAACACCCTGAAGGTATCAATGCCGGTTCGCAGCGGGATCTCATATTCCTGCTGCCAGTCGGGGTTCAGTCCCTGCAGTTGACGGTGTACCGTGGCCGCCGCCAGGGTGGCAGATTTGAGCGCGATGGTGACGCCGGATGAAAACACAGGATCGAGAAATTCGCCAGCGTTGCCCAACAGGACAAAACGATCACCATAGAGCCGCTCCACATCGCTGGAGTAGCCTTCCAGCTTCCGCATGGGAGTATCGAACAGGGCATTGGACAGAAACTCGCTCAGCATGCCGCCCTCGGCGATATAACCCTGCAGGGTGGCCAGCCTGTCCATGCTCTCTTCGTCAAACCTGTCTCTGGGCAACACCACGCCCACCGAGGCCCGGCCATTGCTGAAGGGGATCAGCCAGTACCAGATCTCGGGCACGAAGGGGTGCACCGTGATCAGGATCTTGTTGCGATCAAAACGCGGATCGACAATTCTGTCTTCCACATGGGTAAACAAGGCCAGCCGGGCGCCCAGAGTGGAGGCCTTTTCCAGCTGCAGCAGGCGCGGCAGCACTCGGCCGAAGCCGCTGCCGTCAAGCAAAAAGCCGGCTTCCATCCGGTAGGCCTCGCCCGTTTCGGCCAGCACATCCACCACCACGCCGGCGTCATGGCGGGAAACCGCCGTCACCGTCTGGCCATAACGGATCTCGGCCCCCTGGCGCTCGGCACAGTCGGCCAGGGTCTTGTCGAACTGACTGCGCTGCACCTGATAGGTGGTGCCCCAGCCGGCGGAGAATTTCTGGCGAAAATCAAAAAAGTCGTAGTCGTAACCCCGGCAGAAGGCGGCGCCGTTCTTGTGCTGAAAGCCGGCCTCCACTACGTCCTGCAGCATGCCGACCTGCTCCAGAAACGCCATGCTTTGCGGTAGCAGGCTTTCGCCGATGGAAAAACGGGGAAAATGCTGCCGCTCCAGCACCAGCACCCGGTAGCCATACCTGACCAGCGACGCCGCCGCCACGGCACCGGAGGGTCCGGCACCGATGACAATGACATCATAAGTTCCCTGCTCAGCCATTCATTCTTTCTCCTTCGGAAGGGTCACGCATAAGGGGGGCCAACAGCCAGGTCAGTAACAGCCCCGGCAGGACGATGGCACCAAAGTGATAAAGCACCGGGGTCTGGCTCAGGGCCAGCAGACCGAATGCCAGCAAGCTGCTGAACGCCGACAGACTGACCGCCAGCCAGGTGTGATCGCTGTCGTTACGCTCATGCAGAAAGATCCCCATATCCAGGCCAATGCCCAGCACCAGCATCAGGGCGATCAAATTAAACAGGTTGTAGCCATCGTTAAGCAGCAAAAAGCCGGCAAAGGTCAGCAGGGACGCCAGCAGCGGCGGCAGCACAATGCGCCAGCAACGGCGGCGGTAACGCAGCATCAGCATCAGGATAACGGCGCTATAGGCCAGCAGCAGCCAGTAGACGATCTCGGCCCGGTAACGAGCCATCAGCTCGCTGATATTCTCCAACTGATCGACCAGCTGCACATCCGGCTCCCCCTCGGCCAGCTCGCTCAGGGCCTGTTTCAGCCCGGGGCTCAACTCTCCCTTGAGGCGGATAAGGGTGGCCACCTCTCCCTGACTGTCGCTGATAATATGGGAAGACCAGAGCCGACTTGCCTGCAACGCTTGCCATTGTTCCGGCGTCAGACGGGTATCTGCCGTCCGCTCCATTTCCATCCATGCCAGGGCACGCTGCTCTCCGGACAGGTGCAGCACATCGGCCAGGGCCGGCCACCGGGCCCGATACAGCGCCTTTACCTGTTGGGCGTTATCGGCCTGACGCTGGAGCGAGGGCAGCACCTGGGACAGAGCGCTGTAGCCCTGCAGGCCATGCTCCCGCTGCAAGCGGGCCAGCCCGGCCTGCAACCGCTCTTCGGTGCTCAGTACCTGCTCAAAATCGGCACCGCGCACCAGCAGGAACACGGCGCTGCTGCCATTACCCAGCCAGGCCTGCACCTGTCGGTCCTCGACCAGCAGGACCGCGGGCGAGGTTTGCAGCAGCCTCACATCGTCCCGGGGTACCCCCTGCCAGATCACCAGGCCTCCCAGCAGGCCGGCCACCAGCAGCAGCCCCGTCAGCCGGGGTCGACCATCCAGCCGGGGATAGACATTGCGCAACCGCGCCAGCCAGCCGGCGGCGGCCAGGGGAGTAAGGTGCTGCCGGCGGCTCAGCAACGGCAGCCAGAGCAACACGGTCAGCCAGGCGGCCACCAGCCCCAGGGCACAAAACACCGCCATCTGCCGCAGTCCCGGAAAGGGGGCCAGCGCCAGCCCGGTGTAGGCAATCACGCTGGACAGCAGCCCCAGCAGCAGGCCGGCAAAGAGCCTTGCGGTGATCCGCTCTCGGGGCAACACTCGGGCCTCGCAAATAAAGTGCATGGCATAATCCACCGCCACCCCGACCAGACCCGCGCCAAAGGCCACCGTAATCATGTGAATACGCCCGAATAGCAGCAGGGTGGCGGCCACCGCCACCAAAGAGCCCACCAGCACCGGCAGCAGCGCCAGCCCCAGGGGCCACAGGCTTCTGAACACCAGCAGGATCAACAGCACTATGCCCGCCAGGGAGCCCAGCCCTATGGTGGATATTTCCCCCCGGGCTCGCTCGGCCCCCGCCGCCGCATGGAGCAACAGACCGGAGCGATAGAAGCCGACCTGCTGCTGCCGCAACTCCGCCGTCAGCGGCGTCAGCACTGCCAGCACCGCCTGCTGTACCTCAAGGCTGAAGGGATCCGCCGCCAGTTGCAGGCTGAGCAGATAGGCGGGGCGGTCGGCGGCAGTCAGGCGCAGCAGGCCCCGGTCCATGCCGACCGGTACCCCGGCCTGCAACGACAGGGCCAGCTCACCATAGAGGCCAAAAGGATCCCCGATGGGATCCAGGACCACGGGCGACAAGGGGCTCATCAACTGCTGCAGGGCCAGCCGGTATTGCAAGGCCCCCTGCTCCCGGCCAAGGCGCTCCCGGACCTCGGGGTTCAGCAAGGTAAAACGGTAAGGGTAAAGCTCCTCCAGCGCCTGTCCGCCGGCGGGGGCCTGCCAGGTCAGCCGGGCCAGGCCGTCCAGCGCCTGCAACCGGCTGGCCGCCAGCTGCACCGCCGCCCGGGCCTGATTATCGTCATCGGCGGTGACCACCAGCACCAGCTTGTCTGCAAATTCCGCCGCCTGCCGTTCGGTGGCCCGTTTGAGCAGGGGTTGCTGCTCATCCACCGGCAGCAACGCCATCAGGCTGGTATCGACCACCAGCCCCCGCTGCCAGGCCGACAGGCACAGGGTCAGGATCACCGCCAGCCACAGCAGGGCACCGGCCCGCATCCTGTTCATTGGGGCAAATCAAGGAAGCGGATGCGGGTGCTGTCCCCTCCCGCCTCAAACAGGCGCGCCTCCCGCAGATAGCCGTCGCCCTTCAGCTCAATGCGGATAACCAGCCGGGCGAGACTCGCTTCCCGCGGGAGCAGGGTCGCCTGCCAGCGGGGGCCGGTAATCCGGCTCTGCACCTCAAAGTGCTGGGACAGGCTGTCCCAGCGGGCCGTCATGACCCCGAAAAAAATATCGCTGAACAGGGCCACCACCGGATTGCTCCGGGTTTCCAGCCGGGACAGCAGGGTGCCGTTCTGCTCGCTGGTAATGCGCTCCGGGGTCAGGGTCAGCAGGTTTTCAATGGGGCTCAAGGTATGCCAGCGGATATGGCTGCCGGCCTCATAGGAGAAGCGGCCTTCCGATCTGATGTCGGTATCCAGCGCCGCCAGATACCTGACTTGCTCAAAGCCACCGTTCAGGCTCTGAGGCGACTGCATCAGGGCTGCCAGCGCCTGATAGTCGGAGGCCGCCGCCTGAACCGGGAGCTGCCACCACAGGGCGGCCAGCAACAACAGCACCTTCTTCATTCGGTCAGCCCCAGCTTGTGCAGCAGCACCGCCGGCGAGGCATACTGCATTTCCCCGCTGGCGGCCTCCACCGCCACCTGCACAGTGCTGGCCCGGGTCAGGCGTTGACCGCTGTCGGCATCGCTGATCACATAGTTAATCCTGAGCCTGTGCTCCCATTCGGCCAGGCTGGCCTCCACCCTGATCTTCTGCTGAAAGCGCAGGGGCTGAGCATAGCGGATATGCAAATCGATCACCGGCCACACATAGCCGGAGTCCTCCATCTGCGGGCAGTTGTAATCGATCTTGTCCAGCAGCGCACAACGCGCAATCTCCAGATACTTGGCATAATGCCCGTGCCAGGCGACCCGCATGACATCAACATCATGAAAGGGAATTTCAAGCGTGACTTCGGCTTTAATCATGGCTTGTCCTGCTTATCGGGGCCGGCCGCGTGCTGATCGGCCAGCCAGAAAGGGAAAAAGTTGAACCACTGCAAGGGGGCCTTGCGGCAATAAGCCGCCAGACGGTCGGCATAGGCCTGCACCGCCCGCTGCAATCCCGCCTCCCGCTGCCCCCGCGGCAGCACCAGCCGCCGGCTGAACCTTTCCAGGTAGAGGTGATAACGGCCTGACTGCTTGAGGCAGAACATCAGATACAGGGGGCAGCGCAACAGGCTGGCCAGAATAAAGGCCCCTTGGGGAAATTCCGCCTCCTCCCCCAGAAACGTCGCCGTCGAGGTGCGGCCACCGCCCTGCACCGGGGTGCGATCTCCCGCGATCACTATGTATTCCCCCGCCTCGACACGCTCCGCCAGCACCATAGCGGTGGCCGGCGACATCTCGGTCACCTGCATCAGGCTGATGCTGGCATGGCCATGAGCCTGCTTCATCAGCCGGTTGAACTTCTCGGCATGACGGGTGTGCACCAGCATGGTCACGGCGATATCCGGCAACTGATGGGCCAGAGCGCTGCACACTTCGGTATTCCCCAGGTGAGAGACGATAATAATGCCGCCGCTACGGCCCTGGTCGACCTCGTCAAAGGCCGCCGGGGTTTCGAAGATCACATCCCGGGGGCGGATATGCCCCATCCAGACCAGCAACTTGTCCAGCAGGATTTCGCCAAAGCCCCAGAAATGGCGGAAAGGGGTCAGCCCGGCGCGCTGCTCCGGGGGCAGCTGACGCGCCACCCGCCGCAGATAGGCCCGGGACGCCTGCCGGGCCTGTCGGCGTCTCAGGTAGAAATAGGTCATCACCGGCAGCAGCAGGATGCGGAATCCCGTCCGGCCAAACAGACGATAGGCCAGCAGCAGGCTTTTCATCCCCAGCAGGGTGCCGGCCTCTCCGATCCCGGCCCAGTGCTTGCCGCCCTCAGCCATGGCAACGCCGCCTGAGCATGGCCGGCAACCGCACCAGCATGCCGAAGAACAGCCGGGTGTGCATCAGCGAGATCAGGGCGTTGTCCCTGACCGCCTTGAAGTGGGATACCCCATCCAGCGGATAGTGCACCCGGGTGGGCAGGTTGACCACCGGCAGTCCGCGCCAGCACCAGCGCACCAGTACCTCGGGATCGAAGTCCATGCGGTTACCGCAGGGCTCCTCATCCAGCAGCCGCACCACCCGGGCCAGCGGATAGAGCCGAAAGCCGCACATGGCGTCCTTGATCCGAAACGAAAGCGTGTTGATCCAGACCCAGACATGGGTCAGGTAACGGGCGTAATAACGCAGCGCTGGCACGGAGGCATCGTAACGGGGATAGCCGGAGATCAGGGCCTGGGGGTGTTGCGCGCCCATGGCCATAAAACGGGGCAGATCGGCCAGATCGTGCTGGCCATCGGCATCAATCTGGATCCCATGGCTGTAACCTAGCTCCAGCAGCCGCCTCAGGCCGACCTTGACCGCGGCCCCCTTGCCGCCGTTCTGCTCCAGCCGGAGCAGACGCACCTTGTCGCCATAGTGCCGGTCGAGCCGGATCAGCTCGTCGCGGCAGGCGGCCGAGCTGCCATCATCCACCAGCAATACCGGATAGCCGTATTCCAGCACCCGGGCCAGGGTGGGGCCAATGGCCTCTTCATGGTTGTAAACCGGAATCACCACGGCGGCCTGCAGCCCCGGTTCAGCTGAAGCAGATGCGTCCACTGGAATGCACTCCCTTGTCCGAAAAATAACGAAACGCCAGCTTTTGCCTGTCAGCCTGATATTCCATCCCCAGCGTCACCCTGGCATCGGGAAAAATTACCTGCTGAAACTTGGCCACCTCCAGGCGGCAGAAGGTGCCCTCCACTCCCAGCAGGGTGCGCCCGTAATGTTCGGCCCAGTGCACTTGGGTAATGCCCGGCAAAATGGGGTTGCCGGCAAAGTGGCCGTCAAAATAAATCAGGGTTGCCGGTATGGCCAGCGCCAGATCCGCACTCCGCCCGGTGATCGTCTGGCCAAGCACCTCGGGCCATTTAACATCCTGCTGCCGGAACATCGCCATTAATGAATCCACCGTAATCTTGCCCTGCTGGTTGTAGGGCATCTGCTCTGTAAAACGCCAGCGTCGCGGCAGCGCCACCGGCTCGAAATGGCGGGCAAATGCCTCCCGCAGCCGGCGCACCAGCGCCGGCTTGCCCCGGGTCTGTAAAAACTGCCGGCCTTCCGGAGTCAGCTCCGCCACCAGGGCGATCTCGGTCCGCCGCCGGCTCAGCGCCAGGGCCCTGGCGATCTTGATCAGGGGCTGCTCCTCGGCCACCTGCTCCACCTCGGCCAGCGAAATGCGCTTGCCTTCAATCTTGACGATGCGATCGGCGCGCCCCAGCAGGGCGAAGCCGCCGTCTTCCGACAGCGTCGCACGGTCGGCCAGCAACTGTCGGCCGCCCTCAAGCTGGGGGCCGGTCACCAACAGCCGGCCCTCCGGGGTCAGCTCACAGTCCAGCCCCGGCAGGGGCCGCCAGCCGGCCTCACTGGTCGGGGTCTGAACTCGCCAGGCCACGGCCCCCGTTTCCGAGCTGCCATAAATTTCCCGTATCTGGGCATCCAGCAGCACCGCCACCCGCAGGCTGTCCGCCCGTTGCAGGGGGGCCGCCGACGACAGCACGGCATGGCAACTGAGCCGCAGGCTGTGCCAGTCCAGCGCCGGATTCAGCCGGCTCAGGTGAGACGGGGTGGACACCAGCACGAAGTGCGGGTAGCGCCGGGCGCGACGAAACACATCTTCGGTCAGCTGACAGATCTCCGCCTCGAACAGCTGGCCCCGGCACAGCGGCCAGAGCAGGCGGAAGGTCAGTCCGTACAGGTGCTGATGACTCACGGTCGCCACCACCACGGCTCGGGCTTCCTCCGGGCCGGGCCAGCGCCGCTCCAGTGCCGCCAGCTCGCTTTCAAGCTGGGCCACGGTTTTGACGATGGGCTTGGGCGCCCCGGTGGAGCCGGAGGTATACAGCTCCAGCGCCGGAAAGTCCGCCGTCAGGGGCTGCCAGTCCGGCAAGGATGAGGATAACGGAGGGGCGTCCCGATAGTGGGCCTCAACGCCCGGAAACTGACCGGCAAAGCCGGCCACCCGGGGCTGCAGCCGGGCATGGGTAGCCGGCCGGTTGTCCCCGGGCAGGCAGACGGTGCTTCCCCGTTGCCACAGCGCCAGCAACATGGCCGCGAACTCGACCGTATCCTGATGATAAAGGGCCCAGCGCTGTCCCGGCCTGGCCGGCAGCCGCCGGTACCACCAGGCCACCCGGGCCTCCAGCTCGCGACGGCTTACCATGCCATCGGCCCCCACCGCCACCGGTCGTTCCGGTGCCTGGCGCAGCCAGTCAGACAAAGGGATCAGTGCACTCATACGGCGCTCCTGACCCGCCGCCGGATCACCCACTCCCCCGCCAGCATCAGGCCGATAAGAAGATAGGCGATCAGGCCGTTGTACAGTGCCCAGACGGCGGGGGACGCCCAGAGCATGGTGCCTGCCGACACGGCCCCGTTCAGCGCAAAAAACACGCACCAGGCCTGGGTGACCTTACGGGTATAGGCCACCCCTTCCGGCGGCAGATCTGGCTCCCTGAGCCGGGCCAGCCGCTCGATCACCGTTCGGGAACCAAAGAGGCTGCCGCCAAACACCAGCAACAGGCTCAGATTCACCAGCACGGGGTAGAATTGCAGCCCCAGCCGGGCACCCCACCCCAGGGTAACGGCGGCAACCCCCAGGGCGCTGCCGACGATCACCAGACGCTCGTGTTGCTGTCCGCCACCTCCCAGCCAGCGCATGCCCAAGATCACCAGCAGCACCGGCAGCAGCGCCAGGGCATCAAAGCGGTGCAAACCCCAATACACCAGAAAGGGATAGGCCAGGGTCAGCAATATGGTCGTTGTTCGCAGCAGCACCGGATTCAGCTCAGCAGTTTCTCGACTTCAGTCACCACATCCTGCACCGTGCGCACCGATTTGAAGTCCTCCGGCTTTATCTTCTTGCCGGTCATCTTCTTCAGCTCCACGACCAGATCGACGGCATCTATGCTGTCGATATCCAGATCCTGATACAGGTTCGCCTCTGGATTAATATCCGCCGGATCGATTTCAAACAGCTCTTCAAGCACGCTGGCGATTTTCTGATAGATTTGTTCCTGATCTGACATGAGGTTCACTTATTGTCCGGTTTGGGTTTGAATCAAGGCGGCCAGCGCGTTCACACTGGCAAAATGTTTTTTGGTATCTTCTGAATCCGCTTTCAGTTTGATGCCATAGCGTTTCTGCAATGCCAGGCCGATTTCCAACGCATCAATCGAGTCCAGCCCAAGACCATCAACGAAGAGGGCATCATCGTCGTCAATTTCTTCCGCCTCGATATCTTCAAGATCGAGAGCCTCAATAATCATCTGCTTTACTTCCAACTGCAGGCTGCTCATAACGTGTTAACTCCTCAGTAAAATAATCGGCGAGATCCGCCGTTAACTGGCGGGCAGCAAGGGACGGGACGCTTTCCCGCAGCCAAGCCGCCACCGGTATGGTGTCGTTGACGCGAATGCGAACATGCACCCTGGCCGCCGGTACTCGGTACCAGGGATCCTGCTTGCTCAGGGTACCGGGGCGACAGCTGATCAGTACCGGTGTGATGTCGGCGCCATTACGGATCGCCACATTGGCAGCCCCTCTTTTAAAGCTCAGCGGCATCCCTGGCGTGGTCCGGGTTCCCTCGGGAAAGATAATCAGTGCATCGCCTTTGGCAAAGGCGTCTCCCGCTGCGGCAATCACCTTTTCGTTGTCTTCGTTGATGATATAGCCAGCGAGTTTGAGCGCCCCCCGGGTAAAGGGATTGCGGAGCAGTTTGCCCTTCACCACACAGTTGGCATTGGGCACCAGGGCGATAAGGAAAACCACATCGATAAGCGACGGATGGTTCGCCAGTATCAACCTGGCATCCCGCAGTTTTTCCCGGTTTTCCACCTCGTAGCTGAGCACCCCCAGGCCTTTCATCATACCGATATAGCCGCGAAAGACATGATGGATCAGCCGCTGCCCCTGGTGTTCACGCTGCCTTGTGGTACCCGGCAGGCAGTACAGTACCGGCAGGGCCAGCAGCGGCAGCAATATGCCACCCAGCCCGAACACCAGAAAACTGAAGGCGGTTGCGCACCAGCGCCACAGATGATTGAGAGAGGCCGGCATTGCATTCACCCCCGGGCCGCGGACCCGCCACGCAAGCGCCAGCCTGCTCCCGACGCCGAGCCAAAACGGGCGCTGTCGTCCAGGCCACACAGCAGGCGCATCATTTGCAGCAGTTCACTTTGGTTCTGCGAGGCGTCAGCCGAAGCTGGCACTGACTGCTCAGGTTCGCTCTGCTCAAGGGTCATTCCGGTACCCTCGGTGCGGGAGAGCAGCATGGCCAGCGCAAAGGGAAAAGACTCACACTGGCTGTAGGGCCGGTACAGTTCGGGCAGGGGAACGTCATAGATCAGGCACAGCACCCGCTCTCGTTGCTGCAGCTGGGTCGCCGACTCCAGCAACGCCAGGGGGATCAGGTTGTCGGTGGCGGCAATGGCGGTGACTTCACTGACGTCCTGGCGCGCAATGGACAGCAGACCGCTGACGGCATTGTGAACCGCCAGGCTGAAGCCGGTGGGTGACATGGGTTGTTCAGCGGCAATGCCTTCCAGCAACGACAGGGTCAGCGGGGTGTCGCCATGGCGGGAAGCAAACACCCCCGGCATGGCATCGTTCTGTTCAAGCAGCGGCAGGGCCGCTCCGGCGGCGCAACGGCCAGGCTCGGTAAAACGCCGCCGTAACAGGGGCGGGATCTGTTTCAGGGAGATCTTGTGCAATCCCGGCTCAAGAGGAACAGGCTGCTCCAGCCAGCGACGCCATGCACAAGGCCCTTCCAGGCCGGGTGCCAGGGCATTCCATGACTGCAACTTGAAACCTAATGACATCCTTACTCCTGCCTGTAGTCCAACACAGGCCAGCCACTCCCACCCTGGCGACATTATTTCTGGTTAAAATCTGGCACTGGGTTATCAACAAAAAGCGACCCCAAGGACAGTTTCCATTGCCTGATGATGACAAAATACAGTCGTATTTTACACATTCATGACGAAACCATGAAAATCAGACAAAACTTCTTTTAACCCTGTTATTAAAGGGCGATTTTACCCCCTCCCTCCCATAATGCAAAGCAAAAACGGTTTACTCAATAAACACAAGCTACCTATAATCGCTAACTTATGAGGAAATTTGCAGCCATTAAGGAAGAATTCAATGAAAGTGCTCGTTACTGCCCTGTCGCTATTTTTTATGCTGATGTCTCCCCAGGCATTCAGCCGTGATACCAAACACATGTTATCCATTGAGGAAGCCATGGCCTCTCCCGACTTCCAGGAACGTCTGGACCCTAATATCGGGTTTTATTTCGGCACTCAGAAACATCCTAGGGTAGAACGCAGTCTGGGCAACTTCTCTAGCAATAAAAAAACCAATGCATTTAACAAAAGTGATGAGGAAGCCTGCCGCTGGGTCATGTTGTCCGCCATGCTGTCACTACAGGACAGGGTCAGAAAGGAAGGCGGCAATGCCGTGATCAACATCGCCAGCTACTACAAGAAAAATAAGGTCAACAGCAATACCCAGTATGAGTGTCATGCCGGTGCGGTGATCGCCGGTGTTGCCCTGACCGGAGAAGTCGTCAAGCTTGCCCGCTAACGACAGCCTCGGCACCATACTGCTCTGGTTTGCCAGCGCCGGTGCCCCCGGCCAGCCCGTCCCCGATGCCGGGCTGGCCTTGCTCCCCCCTGCTCAACGGGATTTTTTCCACTCGCTCCGCGCGCCCGGACGGCGGCAACAATATCTGCACAGCAGGCTGCTGATGTGCACAGCCCTGAGCCGGCATTACCGGCGGGCCACCACAGAG
Organism: Oceanimonas doudoroffii; assembly: GCF_002242685.1. NCBI lineage: Bacteria > Pseudomonadati > Pseudomonadota > Gammaproteobacteria > Aeromonadales > Aeromonadaceae > Oceanimonas > Oceanimonas doudoroffii. The sequence goes on along the minus strand of NZ_NBIM01000006.1, from coordinate 147,972 downwards.
TGGGATATTGAAGAGCGGACCAATGCGGCCCCTCTTATTCACAATCTGCCTGTTCCCGCCCATATCAGCCTGAGTCACAGCCACCATCTGATCTGCTTTGGATTAAGTTCGTTCAGGATAGGCATTGATGTGGAATGGATGAAAAGCGGACGCCGCTTCCGGGAAATGGCCGCCCTGTTTATGAGCAACGAAGAAGTTGCCCTGTTACCCGAACACCCTGCCGAGCTGCAGCGGTATTTCTATCGGATCTGGTGCGCCAAGGAGGCTCTGTACAAAGCGCTGACTCCCGCCGAGCAGGCCCGGACCACCCTGACAGGACTCTCATACCCTGCCCTGCTGGAAAACGATTCCCCCTGGCATCTGATGCAGTCCCGTCTGGATCATTACCGGCTCGCCGTTGTCAGTGAAAAAGTCACTGCCGCCCCTCTGTTGCACCAGGCCTCGATTAACCTTGAACACGTCATGCGGGATGCCGCCAGACGCGGACTAAGCAATCACAAAAAAGGGCCTGATGGCCCTTTTGGGATACTCGACACAACTGAAACTCAGTGATGGTGATGACCGTACCCGTGGACTTCCTTCGCGGGTTTGGCCTCTTCTCCGTCCACCGATATTTCCACCTCGACCTCGCCCGCCTGTTCAAACCGCAGGGTCAGGGGAAAACGATCTCCCAGCTGGGGGGCCTGCTTCAGTCCCATCAGCATCAGGTGATGGCCGCCCGGGGCCAGGCTCACCGTTTCGCCGGCGGGAATCGGCAGGCTCTTGAGCTGGCGCATTTTCATCATGTCGCCGTCCATCAGGTGTGTGTGGATTTCCACCCGCTCGGCCAGGGGCGTGCTGGCGCCCAGCAGCACATCATCGGCCCTGCCCTGGTTGTTGATCACCAGATAGGCGCTGCCGTTGGCCGCCATGGGCGGGGCCGGACGGCTCCATGGGTGATCGATATGCAGCCCACCCTGCTCATATTCATGGGCCAGGGCGCCGCTGGCGCTGAGCAACAGCAGGGAAGCGATGGCACTGCGCATTACATTCATGGGGCTCTCCTGAAAATAAAAAGCGCGGCGCCGGTCAGCGCCGCCGAAATCCGTTGCACGGGTAGTAAAAGATGAGTCCCGTTCATACTAGAAAAAAACCATTACCGGCACCATGCGGCACATTGTCGCAGCCGTCAACGACTTACGGCATGCTTCTGCAGCATGCGCTGCAGGCTGCGCCTGTGCATGCCCAGGGCCCGGGCGGTGGCCGAAATATTGCCCTCGTGCTGCTGCAGCACAAACTGCACATATTCCCACTGGTGCCGCCTGAGTGAAGGCGATGCCTCCTCAATGCTCAGGGCCGCGGTCTGCTCTGTGCCTTCCTCTTCAAAGGCGGCAAGAATGGCGTCGATTTCTGCCGGTTTGGGCAAATACTGCACCGCGCCCAGCTTGATGGCGGCAATGGCGGTACTGATGCTGGCATAGCCGGTGAGCACCACAATGCGCGCCTCAGGCTGGGCCGCTACCAGCGCCGGCAGCAGTTGCAGGCCGCTTTCGCCGTCCAGATTCAGGTCCAGCAAAATGCCCTGGAAACGGGCGGACAGCGCCAGCACCTGCTCGCCGGTGGCCGCCCACTCCAGGTTCAGCCCCCGGCGTTTAAAGCCCCGGCACAGCAGGCGCGCAAACGTCTCGTTGTCATCCACCAGCAAAAAGTCGGTCATCATGAGATGGGCTCCAGCGGCAACAAAATGCGTGCGTAAACTCCCCCTTCGGCGTGATTGCTGAGCTCCAGCCGGCCGTTTAGCCGCGACAGGGTCGCATGCGACAACCAGACTCCCAGCCCCAGGCCGGCAGGTTTGTCCGAGTCGAACTGATCCAGTCCGGCCCGGCGCAACTGGGCCTCAGAGAGCACGCCGGTACGGTTATGCACGCCCAGCTCCCAGTCACCGTTGGTGTGAAACCGAGTATGCAGTTCAATGCGGCCTTCGCCGGCATCGGCGGCATTGTTGAGGATGTTGAACAACGCCGGCCAGAACAGCGGGCTGAGCCGCACAGTTCGGTCTTGCGCCATATTTGAATGCTGCCATTCTACCCGCACCTCCGGCCGCAGGTTCTGCCATTGGGCCAGTCGCTCCCCAAGAGTACGATAGAGCCGCACCGGCTCTCGTTCCGCCTGGCTCTGAGATTTAAGCCGGCTCAGAATATCGGCGCACTGTTCAAGCTGGGAATGGGCCAACTGCAGATCTTCCTGCACCTCACGGGGCAGATCGGGGGTTTCGCGCAGCTCTTCATTGAGCAGAAACAGGTTATTGAGGGGGGTGGACAGCTGGTGAGTCAGGCTCGCCGCCTCCATCGCCAGCACCAGCAGTCGCTCGTCGCTGTCCTGGCGCCGATAGGCCTGGTTCAGCCGCCGCTCCCGTTCACCCAATATACGCACCAGCCGGGATACACAGGAGGTGATCAACCCCGCCGATAGCGCAAAGGTCAGCCACATGCCCACCAGATGCAGGTTGAACAGGGCCTCGTGGCCGCCATGTTCTCCAGCCGGCAACGGCAGGTGCCAGAAGAACAACAGCAGATAGAGACCGGTGGCGATACCGGTCAGCCCCCAGGCAACCCCGGGTGAACACACCAGTGCCGCCATCATCAATGGCAGCAGAAACAGCACCGCCAGCGGATTGCTGGCCCCGCCGGTCAGTCCCAGCACCAGCCCCAGCGCCAGCACGTCCAGCAGCAGGCCACATGCCAGCAGCCGCCGTACCGGCCGGCCAAGGCGCCAGTCGCGATTCAGCCACAGGTTGATCACGGCCACGCCGATGGCCACCGCCGCCAGCGGCAGCAGCGGCAAATTAAGGTGCAACAGGTAGAACACCAGGGTGCTGGAGCCGAGCACGGCCACAAACATCCAGCGGCTGTACAGGCTAAAGCGCAGCACATGGTTCAGCTCGAGCAGGGGCAGGCTGGCGGAACGGAGTTGGGTCATGGCGGCCAAGTAACACACACAAAGCGCCATGGTAGCACGAATAAAAACGCCGGAAGTGCGGCGAAATGTCGCACTTCCGGCGTGTCGAAGTCAGCAACCCTGAGGGTGCTTCGTGCTACGGTTTCTTCAGGATGACGTTTTTACTGCATCAATATTCACAGTGGCTTCCGGTTCACCTTCTTCCGCGTCGGCCCGCTTGCCCAGCAGCCGCAGGCCGGCGGCCATGGCCAGGGTACAGATGATAATGCCCAGCCACCAGGGCATGCCGTAGGCCACCGGCACCACACCAAACAGGGTGGCGATTACCCCCACAAACAGCGCATAGGGCAACTGGGTGCGCACATGCTCCACCAGGCCGCAGCCCGAGGCCATGGCGGCCAACAGGGTGGTCTCGGCCAGGGGCGAACAATGATCCCCCCATACCGCGCCGGCCAGCACCGCCGCCACCGAGGCATAGAACAGATGCATGGCGTCCGGGTCGCCGGCCAGGCCATGGTGCTGCAGCACCGCCCAGGCCAGGGGCACCACCAGGGGCATCATGATTCCCATTACGCCCCAGGACGAGCCGGTGGCAAAGGCGGTAAAGGCCGACAACACAAACACGCTCACCGGAATTAGTTCCGGCTGCAGGCTGTCGCTGAGCACGCTCACCAGGTAATCGCTGGTATTCAGGGTCTCGTTCACCGACGACAGCGCCCAGGCCATCATCAAAATGGTGATGGGCAGCAGCATCGACTTCACCCCTTCAAACCAGTAATGGGCGGCCTCGTCCATGCTCAGCAGGCCCTGAATGCGGGTCATCACCAGCGCCACCAGGGTACTGAGCAGCGAGCCCCACATCATGGCGGTAAAGGAATCGCTGCTGCCGAACACATCGCGCAGGCCGGCCTCGGCGGGAAAGCCCAGCTCGCTCATGCCGGTGTACCATATTCCCCCAAGGGTGGTGAGCACCAGCACCGTCATGGGAACGATGGCGTTCAGCGCCCGATGGGGAATACCCGGTTTGGCATCGATGCTGGCTTCCTCGGCGATGGCTTCCCGGTCGGTCAGTTCATCGTCCGCCTCACGCTGTCGGCGCACCGCCCGTCGCTCGGCCTTGAGCATGGGGCCAAAGTCCCGACCACTGAGGCTTATCATAAACACGAACAGCAACGCCAGAATGGGGTAGAAGCTGTAGCTGATGGAAGCCATAAACACCCCGTAAGCGGAGCCGTCAAAACCGTCCACCAGGCCGAGCGCCTCATCAATCAGCCCCACCTGAAAACCTATCCAGGTGGTCACCAGCAAAATGGCCGACACCGGAGCGGCGGTGGAGTCCACCAGATAGGCCAGCTTTTCCCGGGAGATGCGCAGCCGGTCGGTGATATTGCGCATGGTGTTACCGACGATCAGGGCATTGGCGTAGTCGTCAAAGAAAATGGCGGTACCCAGCAGGCCGGTGGTGGTCTGGGCGCTGCGCCGGCCGCGCACAAAGCGGGTAATGTGCCGGGCAATGCCCACGGTGCCGCCGTTGCGGGAAATAATGCCCACCATGCCGCCGATCAGCAGACAGAACAACACCACCGACATATGCTCGGCATCACTGGCGGCGGCCAGCACATGCACGTTCACCGAGTCGAGCACACTGCTCAGCAGCTTGTCGCCGGCCAGGCCATAACCCAGCCAGCCGCCACAGCAGATGGCCACGAATAACGCCAGTATCACCTGACGGAACGCCAGCGCCAGCACAATGGCCAGCAGCGCCGGCACCACCGACAGCCAGGCGGCAATGGCCGGGCTGGCCGCTTCTGCCAGCACGGTACCGGCCTCATCCTGCAGGCTGAGCGCCAGGCGCTCGGCCTCAGTCACCAGCTCTATGATTGCCGCACCGTTTTCAAGGCTGACCGGCTGGCGGTTGTCTTCCTGCACCAGCCACAGGGGCTCGGTACCGGTAACCGTCACCTCAAAGGGGATGCCCTTCAGCACCAGGGCCGGGGCCTCAAGAGTGGGCTCGCCGGCCCGGGCCAGCCCGGGCAGCAACATCAGCAATGCCAGCAATGGCGTCAGCCAGTGGCGAATCTTGTATCCTTCCATGGAACCGTCTCCTGTCAGACCGAACGCAGATACCAGTCATACTCCTGAGAGCTGACGTGGCGCATAAACAGTTGCCGCTCGCCGTAGCGGTTGGCGTGGTATACCCGGCAGAACTCCTGGCCCAGGTATTCCGGCAGGATCTCATTGCGCTGCCATTGATCCAGCGCCTGGATCCAGCTGTTGGGCAGGCTGGGGGGATGACTGGCGTAGGCGTTGCCGGTCACCGGCTCAAAGGGCTTCAGTTGCTGGGTCAGGCCATGGTGAATGCCGGCAAGAATGCTGGCCACCAGCAGGTAGGGATTGGCGTCGGCACCGGCCACGCGATGCTCCAGGCGGCGGGCGGCGGGATTACCACCGGGCACGCGCACCGCCACGGTACGGTTGTCGGCGCCCCAGGTCTGGCTCATGGGCACGTAATAGCCGGGCTGAAAGCGACGATAGCTGTTGGCGTTGGGCGCAAACACCACCATGGACTCGGGCATCAGTGCCAGTACGCCGGCCACCGCCTGCTGCAGCAGCTCACTGCCGAGGGGGTGGTCGTCTTTACTGCAGAAGCGGTTATTGCCCTCATTGTCCACCAGGCTCACATGAATATGGGTGCCGCTGCCCGCCTCCTGATTGTAGGGCTTGGCCATAAAGGTGGCTTCCATGCTGTGGCGAGCCGCCACTCCCTTGATCAATCGCTTGAGCAACACCGCTTCGTCGCAGGCCTGCATGGCATCCGGCCTGTGCTTAAGGTTGATCTCAAACTGGCCCGGGGCGCACTCGGCAATGGCGGTGTCCACCGGCAGGTTCTGGATCATGGCCGCGTGCTGAATGCTCTCGATAAAGTCGCAATAGTCATCGAGATCCGACAGTGAATAGACCTGGCACTGACGATCCCGCTTGCCGCTTACCGGCGACACCGGCGGCTGTAGCTGGTGCTCGTCGTCCCGTTCCCGATCGATCACATAAAACTCGGTTTCCACCGCCACCACAGGCGTCAGCCCAAGATCGGCAAAACGATCCAGCACCCGCTGCAGCACATGGCGGGGATCGTACACAAAGGGGCTGTGATCATTTTCATACATGCTCATCAGCACCTGGGCGCAGGGCCTGTCCTGCCAGGGAACCCGACTCAGGGTGCCGGGCACCGGAAAGCACAGCCGATCGCCCTCGCCCTGATCCAGCCCCAGTCCGGTTTCCTCAATGGTGTTGCCGTTAATGTCGAGGGCAAACAGCGAGGCCGGCAGGCAGACCCCCTCTTCATAGGCCTTGAGCAGGCTGTCTCTGGGAATGCGCTTGCCGCGGATCACCCCGTTGATGTCACCGATCATGAGATCGATGGAATTGATATCCGGGTTTCGCTCCAGAAACTCCCGGGCCTCTTGCATGCCCCTGTCACTCATGGTGACCTCCATGTTGCGTTTTAATAACCATAACAGAATGACAAATGTTATAGGATAATGAACAAACTAAGGCAATCACTCATCAACACCAAAAGTTAACACTCTGTGAAAAATAGTTAACTTCGTCACATAAATTAAACTACACCGGCTATAAACAAGGCTTTTTCACTGGATTCTGCGCAAATGACATGCTTCCATGCAGTAACTGGAACGGCGATACCGACCGTTGATTATATAAACCAAACGGTTTGAGCAGGTGAGACCATGGAAAGAATAATGCACAAACCCCTGATCGGCGTTACCGCCTGTCAGCGACAGATTGAAGGGCACCATTGCCATATGGTGGTCAACAAGTACGTGGACGCCCTGCGCCACTCGGCCAACGTGGAGGTCGTGCTGCTACCTGCCCTGGCCGAAGGCCTGAATGAAGGGATCCTTGAGCGGCTCGACGGCCTCTGCCTCACCGGCAGCTACAGCAATGTGGATCCGCGTCATTATGCTCCCGATCGGGATCATCCCGACTGTCGGCTGGATCCGGATCGGGACGGATCCGCTCTGTCACTGATCCGCACTGCCCGCAAGCTGCAACTGCCACTGCTGGGGATCTGCCGTGGCCTGCAGGAAATGAACGTGGCCTGGGGCGGCAGCCTGCGCCAGCCGCTGCAGGTGTTGCCCGGCCTGATGGATCATCGTGAGCCGAACACCGACGGGGTCAACAGCCACTACGAGCCGGCCCATGCCCTCAGCCTGAACCCGGACGGCCTGCTGCACCGGCTCACCGGCGAGCTGAATTTCGAGGTGAACTCGCTGCACCAGCAGGGCATCGACCGCCTCGGCGAGGGTCTGCTGGCCGAGGCCCTGGCACCGGACGGCCTGGTGGAAGCCATCAGCGATCCCACCCTGCCCTTTGCCCTGGGCGTGCAGTGGCACCCGGAATGGCGCACCGACGAGCACCCACTCTACGCCGCCATCTTTACCGCCTTTGGCACCGCCTGTGCCCACTACCGGGACAGCATCAAGGCTTAAAAAAGCTCATTCAAACAAGAGGGGGACAGGCCGTTGCCGAAGTCATGGCCTGACCCCGACATATACATGAAGAAAAAGGACACCATCATGCACCAATACAACACCCAAGCGCTGCGCGAACAGGACGGCCAGCACCACCTGCACCCCTTTACCGACACCAAGGATCTGGGCAGCAACAGCCGCATCATCACCGGCGCAGAAGGCATCTATATTGTTGATTCAGAAGGCAACCGCATTCTCGATGCCATGGCCGGCCTGTGGTGCGTGAACCTGGGCTATGGCCGCCAAGAGCTGGTGGAGGCCGCCACCGCCCAGATGACCGAGTTGCCCTACTACAACAACTTCTTCAAGACCGCCCATCCGCCGGCGATCAAACTGGCCAAAAAGCTCACCGAGCTGGCCCCCGAGCACATCAATCACGTGTTCTTCACCGGCTCCGGCTCCGAGTCCAACGATACGGTCGTGCGCATGGTGCGCCGCTACTGGCAGCTCAAGGGCCAGCCGGAAAAAACCGTGATCATCGGCCGACGCAACGGCTATCACGGCTCCACCGTGGCCGGTGCCAGCCTGGGCGGTATGGCCCCCATGCATGAACAGGGCGGCCCCATGCTGGCGGATGTGGAACACATCGCCCAGCCCTACTGGTTTGGGGAAGGTCAGGAAATGAGCCCGGAAGCATTCGGCCTGCTGGCGGCACGCTCCCTGGAGCAGAAAATCAAGGAGCTGGGCGTGGAGCGGGTCGCGGCCTTTATCGCCGAACCGGTTCAGGGTGCCGGCGGCGTGATCATTCCCCCCGAGAGCTACTGGCCCGAAATTCAGCGCATCTGCGATCACTACGGCATTCTGCTGATTGCCGACGAGGTGATCTGCGGCTTTGGCCGGTTGGGACAGTGGTTCGGCAGCCAGCATTTCAACATCAAGCCCGATCTGATGCCCATCGCCAAGGGACTGTCGTCCGGCTATCTGCCCATCGGCGGCGTACTGGTGGGCGACCGGGTGGCCGACACCCTGATCGAGCAGGGCGGTGAGTTCTACCACGGCTTTACCTACTCCGGTCACCCGGCCTGTGCCGCCGTGGCCCTGCGCAACCTGGAGCTGATGGAAGAAGATGGCGTGCTGGAGCACGTGCGCGAGGTGGCCGCGCCCTACTTTGCCGAGCGCTGGGCCAGCCTGGCGGATCATCCCCTGGTGGGCGAAGCCCGCAGCCTGGGATTGCTGGGTGCCCTTGAGCTGGTGGCCGACAAGACCACCCTGGCCCGCTTTGAGCCGGGCATCGGCGGCCGCTGCCGGGACAACTGCTTTAACACCGGCATAGTAATGCGTTCCGTGGGCGAGACCATGGTGGTGTCACCCCCCCTGGTGATTACCAAGGCCGAGATCGACGAGCTGGTGCGCCTGGCCCGGGAGAGCCTGGACGCCACCGCCCGCCAGCTGGGCATCATGAGCTGAGGAGGCTGTCATGACGCAACATGCTCTTGCCCACTGGCAAGCCCTGAGTGAAGGACTGCGGCCCGAGGGCCGCGCCTTTATCAACGGCCGTTACTGCGAGGCCGTGTCCGGCGAGCACTTTGCCAGCCACAACCCAGCCACCGGCGCGCACCTGGCCGACGTGGCCAGCTGTGATAAGCAGGACGCCAGCCTGGCGGTGGCCCACGCCCGCACCGCCCTGCCCCACTGGGCCGGGCTGGCTCCGGCGGAGCGCAAGCGCCTGCTGCTGCGGTTTGCCGAAATGGTCGAAAGGCACGCCGAGGAACTGGCGCTGCTGGAAACCCTGGACATGGGTAAGCCCATCGCCAACAGCCTGAATGTGGATCTGCCCGCGGCGGCGCGCTGCCTGCGCTGGAATGCCGAGGCCATCGACAAGGTCTATGGCGAAATCGCCCCGACCGCGTCCAGCAGCCTGGGACTGGTGACCCGGGAACCCCTGGGAGTAGTGGCTGCCATCGTGCCCTGGAACTTTCCGCTGATGATGGCCTGCTGGAAAATCGCCCCGGCGCTGGCCGCCGGCAATACCGTAATATTAAAGCCGTCGGAAAAATCCCCGCTCAGCGCGCTGCGGCTGGCGGCCCTGGCCCATGAGGCCGGCCTGCCCGCCGGCGTGTTGCAGGTTCTGCCCGGTTACGGCCATACCGTGGGCAAGGCCCTGGCCTCGCACATGGACGTAAATGCCCTGGCCTTTACCGGCTCCACCGGCGTGGGCAAACTGCTGACCCAGTATGCGGGCGAGTCCAACCTAAAGCGCACCTTTATGGAATGCGGCGGCAAGAGCGCCAATATCGTGTTTGCCGACGCCGGTAATCTCGACTTTGTAGCGCAACAGGCGGCCCAGGCCATTTTCTACAACCAGGGCGAGGTGTGCATCGCCGGTTCACGGCTGCTGGTGGAAAACAGTATTAAAGACCAGCTGGTGGAGCGCATTGTGCACCACGCCGCCGCCTGGCAACCCGGCAACCCCCTGGATCCGGCCTCCGCCATGGGCGCCATTGTGGACGCCACCCAGCTCGACGGCATTGCCGGCCATGTGGCGGCGGCGCTGAAGCAAGGAGCCCGCCTGCGTACCGGCGGCGAGCCGGTGAACATCAACGGCGGCCTGTATTTTGCCCCCACGGTGTTTGATAACGTCACCAACAACATGGCCCTGGCCCGGGAAGAAGTCTTTGGCCCGGTGCTGGCGGTGATCGGCTTTGACAGCGCCGACGAGGCGGTGGCCATCGCCAACGACTCCCCCTACGGCCTGGCGGCGGCGGTCTGGACCCAAAACCTGGATCGCGCCCTGACCACGGCCCGACGGCTGGAGTCGGGCCAGGTGTTCGTCAACAACTATGCCGGCGGCGACATGACGGTGCCCTTTGGCGGTTACAAGCAGTCCGGCAACGGCCGCGACAAGTCGCTGCACTCCCTCGCCGAATACAGCCAGCTGAAAACCACCTGGATAGAGTTTGGCGCGGGCTGACGATGGTGTGAAACACCAGCAGGCCGAAAAACACCAAGGGCGCCAAAAAGCGCCCTTGGTGTTTATTCCACCCCCAACTGACGCAGATACAGCTGAAACAGCTCGGCCTGGCTGTTGATGGCGAGCTTGCCGTAAATATGCTTGCGGTGATTTTTCACCGTACCAGGACTGATGCACAACTGCTCGGCAATGGCGGCGGCACTGTGCCCTTGCAGAAACAACCGTGCCACTTGCTGCTCCCGCTCGCTCAGGCGTTCATCAAGAAACTCCCCCGTATCATCCTGACATAAAGGCGACGCCTGCCAGTGATGCTTTTCCAGCAGCGCCTGCAATAACGGAAAAAGGTAAGCCATCTTTTCATTCAGCAGGCGGGCGTCCAGCTGAGGCGGCGGCTGGTAGAAACCAAATGAGAAGGCCAGGGTGGTATTCGTGCTGGATGAAAACAGGCACATCAGCTCGTCATGCAACCCCAGTCCGGTGTAATAGGTCAGGAAGTATTCACTGCGCCTAAACTCAGACGGAGCTATCTCATCCAGACGAAACACACCGGCGGCAGCATGGTTCAGCCAATGCTGATAAAAGGGGTCCAGCTGGTACATGCCGGCACAGTAGGGATGCAGGGTCGCCATCTCCTGCTGCTGGTTCAGATTATGTAACAAGATCTCCGGGGCGCGATAACGGTAAAACCGGCACAACACCAGATCGATATGTGGAAAGTAGCTTTCAAGGCAGGCTCGCAGCCGCGGCAGAAAGTCTTTTTCATCGAGGGATGACAGTAATTTCGCCAAGGGTGCAAGAGAGTCGGGCGCAATATCCTTTTGCATGAACGCCATGTACCACCGAAACGTAAAACGGTGAATAAAATGTAACATTCAAACAGGACCCTGACCAGTGACGGCACTGTATCAGGGTCAGGTACTCACGCACCAATGTCCTTCAGCAACGGCCGCAGGCGTTCAATCAGCACCGCCTGGTGAGGCTGCAATTCCTGCTGGCCCCAGCGGGCAATATCATCTCCCGCCGGATCGGGCACGTGAATATCGCTTCGACTCAGGGTTTCGATCACCCGGTGGCCGCAAAAAGGCACATATCCCTCCGAATAGCCTCCTTCATGCACCATCACCAACCGGCCCCGGCACAGTCGGTCGGCGGCGATCATCACCTTCTCGGTCAGCCGACCAAAGGCATCGGCATTAAGCAACATGCAGCCGAGCGGATCCAGGGCGCCGGCATCAAAACCGCAGGCCACCACGATCAGTTCCGGCTTGAAACGATCCAGTGCCGGGATCACCAGTTGATCCATGGCCGCCAAGTAGGTGCCGATCCCGGATCCGGCCGGCAGCGGCACATTGAGGTTATAGCCGAAACCGGCCCCTCGGCCTCGCTCGTCCGCGCTGCCCGAGCCGATGGGATAGTTATTGTCGTGATGCAGTGAAATGGTCAGCACCTCTGCATCCTCATAAAACGCCTGCTGAGTGCCGTTACCATGGTGCACGTCCCAGTCGATCACCGCGACCCGGCGCACCAGGCCCCGCGCCTGTGCCGACCGAATGGCGATGGGAATATTGCCGAGCAGGCAAAACCCCATGCCCCTGTCCGCCTCGGCGTGATGGCCGGGGGGGCGTGACAGGCAATAGCCGTTGTCGACCTCACCGTTGAGTACCGCCGCCACCGTGGCCATTGCCAGGCCGGCAGAGCGGCAGGCAATGGGAAAGGCATCCTGGCGAAAGGGCGCATACTGGCCGGCATCACCAAACCCTTGCTCACTCATTGCATTGAGTTCATCAATATAACGCGGGGTATGAAAGCGCAGCAGGTCTTCCCGCGTTGCGGGTTCACCTTTTATCGGAAGCAGTTGATCCAGCAGGCCACTCACCGCCAGCAGGTTGCGCAACCGGCGCTTGGTTTCCGGGTGTTCGGCGGCAGCGGCAGGCTGCACAAAGCCACCGGGGCGGTCAAATACCGAGCAGGGGCCGGCATCGTGCCACAGGCAATGTTCGTGAAAGGCGAATCCGGTTCGTTTCATTGTGCTCTCCTTGTTCAAAATCAGGCCAGCAGCCACAGCAGTACCGTGGTGATGCAGGCGGCAATCAGGGTATAGGGCAGTTGGCTTAAGGCATGCTGCATCGGGCTGATGCCGCATCCCCGGGCGGAGATCACGGTGGAGTCACCAAAGAAGCAGGCATGGCTGCCAAAGGCCCCCGCCGACACCAGGGCCCCCAGGGTTAGCGCCATGTTGGCGTCCAGCGCCTGCGCCAGAGGCACCATGATGGGAAAGGCGATGGCATACACCCCCCAGAAGGAGCCGGTGGCAAAGGTCAGCCCGGCGAGCACCAGAAAGCTGAGCGCCGGCAGCCAGCGGGCGTTCATGTAGGGGGTAATGGTGTCGATCAAATAAGGCGCCAGCCCCAACTTCTCGTTCACCGCCTGCAGCACAAAGGCCGCAAACACGATGCCCAGGGGCAGCAGCATGGTGGCCATGCCCTGAATAATTTCGTCAAACAGCCGGGGCAAACTGGCCAGCCCCTGCAGCCGATACAGTACCAGCGACACCACCAGGGCACAGCCCACGCCCATCAGGGCATCGATGTCGAAATACCAGGTGGCCAGCAGCAGGGTCAGTACCGGCAGCATGAAGTTCATCAGCCGAGGCGGCTGACGGTGGCCCGGCTCGTCCTGCTCCACCGGCATGCTGTTGCCTTCAAGGCAGTCCCGCTCCGCCTGCCTCATGCTGCCCAGCAGCGGAATGACGCCAAAGGCCACCAGGGGCACCAGCAACAGCCCCACCCAGGGGTACACCAGGTAAGGCAACAGACTCAGGTAATAGTTGAAGCCCTCCCCTTCCGGCACCAGGCCATTGGCTTCGATCAAGCCGGCGAGATAAATTACCCAGGTGGAAAACGGGATCAGCAGGCACACCGGCGCCGAGGTGGAGTCCACCACATAGGCCAGCATGTCCCGGGAAATGTTCAGCTTGTCCGACAGCTTACGCATGGCGGTACTGACGGTCAGGGCGTTAAGATAGTCATCGATAAAAATGGCAATGCCCAGCAGCCAGCTGGCCATCAGGGCATGAGAACGGCGTTTCACATATTTACCCAGGCTGTCGCTGAAGGCCAGGGTAGCCCCGGAAAACTGCAGCAGAGCGATTAAACTGCCAAGCAGGCCGCATACCAGGATCAGCCAGCCCATGATGGGCCCCTGCATTACTTCCAGGGTGCTGGCCACAAAGTTGTGCAGCGTTCGCTGTGGTTCAATCAGGGCAAACCCGGTCAGGGCGCCGGCCAGCAGCGGCTCCAGGGTTCGCCGGATCAGTAACGCCAGTCCCAATACCACCAATGTCGGCACCAGGGCCAGCAGCCCGAATTCGCCGTTGTCTTTTCCCGTTCCAAAGAATATCGCCAGCAGCAACAAGCCACTCACTACCGCCAGCCGAATCCAGCCGATGGGCAGTTTATCCACTCGGGGGCGCAGTATTTTCTCCATGCCATCTTCCTCGTCGTTCCATTGACGATTCATCATGAAGGTGGCTGAAAGCAGGTAACATGTCCCCTGAGGGACATTTGGCGTGATCTGAATCACGGCAAGGGTGCACCATCACCCGATACGGATAATACGAGAATGAAAAGGACGGCCCTGGCTACAGGCAGGGCCTGTTCCTGAAGCAGACGAGGCCTCATTCATTTTTCCGCCGAGGCTCAGGCGCAATGCGCCTCGATCAGCCGTACCAGGGTGTCCAGCTCCAGGCGTACCTGCTCGTCAAATGCAAAGCCCATATTGATGCGCAGGCAGTCGCGGTAGTGCGCGGAGGCGGTGAACAGGTCGCCGGTGCGAATGTCCAGGCCGGCGCCGCGGGCGGCCTGCCCCAGTGCCTCGGCCGCCAGCCCGGGCACCTGCAGCCAGAGCACCAGGCCACCGTCCGGCTGGGCGATTCGGCTGCCCGAAGGCAGCCGTCGGGCCAGGTAATCTAGGTAAAACTGCTTTTGCCGAATCAACCGGATTCGGGTACGACGCAAATGCCGGGCATAAGCCCCGGTGTCGATAAAGTCGGCCATGGCCAGCTGTACCAGGGTGGGCACACCAAACAGCCTGGACGCCATGGCGGCACCAAAGCGACCCGGGCGACACCAGCCCAGCCGGTAACCGGGGGACAATGTCTTGGACACCGAACCACACCAGATCACATATCCTTCCTCGTCATACCAGGCGGCCGGCAGCGGCATGCGATCGCCGTGGGCCAGCTCCAGATAGACATCGTCCTCAATCACCGGCACGCGGTAGCGACTGGCCAGCCGTGCCAGCCGTTGCTTCTGAGCCACCGACATGGTGATGCCCTGGGGGTTCATGTGGCTGGTGCAAAACAGCCCCGCCTGCACCGTGCCTTCGGCCATCAGCCGTTCCAGCTGGTCCAGATCAATGCCGTCGGCCCGGGACGGAATCTCCACAATGCGCCGCGACATATGCGCCAACAGCTCGAGCAGGCCGTTATAACAGGGCGAACTGATGGCCACCGCGTCACCGGGCCGAGTGCAGATCTCCAGCGCGCTCTGCACCGCGGCCATGCAGCCATGGGTGATCATCAGCTCGTCGGCGCCGAGGGCAAAGCCCGCCTGACTGAAATGACTGGTCAGGGCTGCCAACAACGCAGGTTCGCCCAGGGGGGGCGGATATTCGCCGATCCGGCCGGCAGTGGCTGCCAGGGCCCGTCGAAAGCTGCGATCCAGACCATTGCGGGTGGCTTCGTCAAGCCCCAGCAGTGCCGTACCCAGGGGCCCACCATTCCGCTCCCGCGCCCGTGCACGACCTCGTTCCGGTGTCGCCACCCGGCTGGCAAAGGATGCCCATTCCGGCGCCGGCGCCACGGGCCGGCCGGCGGCCACGAAAAAACCCGCCTTGGGCCTGGCCACCAGCCAGCCGAGAGATTCCAGCTCGGCGTAACAGCTGACCGCGGTAGACATGCTGATCCCGTGCTGGCGGGCCAGCTGGCGCAGCGACAGCAGCCGCTCGCCCGGTGCCAGCCGGCCGGCTTGAATGTCGGTGATGAACTTCTCCGCCAGCTGCCGATATCTCGCCATCGTCATCTGTACCCCCTTACTTTTTAAAAATTGTATCTGTACCCGTCAGGTGCGGCAAGGGACACTCAATCCCCATCAACCTCACTCGGAGCACTTGGCATGAACCCACGGGATTTCTGGCTGATCGTCCTGGTCATGGCGATCTGGGGCATCAACTTTTCCATGATCAAACTCGGCGTCAGCGAGCTGGATCCGCTGCTGGTCGCGGCGGCCCGCTTTCTCTGCGCTACCTTTCCCATCATCTTTTTCATTCGCCGACCCAAGGTGCCCTGGCGCCACCTGATAGGCTACGGTCTGGTGTTCGGCACCGGCATCTGGGGCATGGCGTCCTGCGCCATCACCTTTGGCCTGTCGGCGGGCATGGCCTCGGTGCTGCTGCAGCTCGACGTGCTTACCACGGTGCTGGTGGGCGTATTGTTGTATCGGGAAACCATCAGCCGGCGCATGTGGTCGGGCATTGCCATCGCCCTGCTTGGTGTGCTGGTGGCCATCGTCTACACCAACGGCAACGTCACTCCCGCCGGCGTGCTGTTTATTCTGATATCGGCCATCTGCTGGCCCCTGGCGGGGGTGATAGTGCGTCGCTCGGGCACGCAGTCGGCCTTTGCCTTCAATATCTGGGGCATGTTGTTTGCCCCCTTGCCGCTGATTGGGCTCAGCCTGCTGTTCAACGGGATCGACGTGCTGGAGATCACCTACCGGCAATGGCATGCCGGCACCTGGCTCTCGGTACTGTTTCAGGCCTATCCCACCACCCTGTTCGGCTACTGGGTATGGAACCGTATGCTGCTCAAATACCCAATGAGCCAGATGGCCCCCATGACGTTGCTGGTCACGGTGTTTGCCCTTGCCAGTGGCTACCTGATGTACGGTGAGCAACTGTCACCGGCCCAGTGGGCCTCGTGCACGGCCTTTTTGCTGGGTATCGCCCTGGTGCTGTATCGGGGACCACTGCCCGGCAAGCCGCGCACTCCTCTGAGTACCGACAAGGGCACGGCATAGCACAAACAGATCACGTGCAGGGATGCCCCTGCACGCGGTCAGAAATGCTTGGCCGGGGTGGAGCAGCTGACGATGCGGCAGGGTTTATCGCTGAGGTTGCGAAAACGGTGGGGCTGGGTGGTAGAGAAGTAGTAGCTGTCGCCGGCCTTCAGCAACCGGTGCTGGGCACCTATGGTGATTTCAATTTCTCCTTCAATGACCACGCCGGCTTCCTCGCCATGGTAGGCCATCATGTCGTGGCCGGTATCCACGCCGGGGGGATAGGTTTCCACAATAAAGGACATGGCCCGGTTCTTGCGGTTGTAGCCCACCAGTTTCAGGGACAAATTGCCGCTGCCCACGTCCTGCAGTTCCTCGGGGCTGAAAAAGATCTGATCGGTGTTTTGCAGATCCAGGGTAAAAAACTCCCCTACCGTCATGGGAATGCCGTCGAGGATCTTCTTCAGGGAGCTCACGGAAGGGCTGACCTTGCCCTGTTCAATCAGCGACAGGCTGGAATGGGTCACGCCGGTGCGTTTGGCCAGCTCCCGCTGGGAAATATTGCGCATCAGGCGCACCGCCTTGAGACGGGCGCCCACATCATTGGCGTCGTCGCCGTCCTGCTTCGCTGTTGTCATGTTGCTCCATAAACCAAAAAACCTGGCGGCAAATTTTACCCAATGCCAAAACAGGCTGTAAATTCAATTCCGTGCCGGTCAGAGCCCGGCCTGCTCCAGCCGGGTAGCCATGTCGCTCAGGCCGTCCAGCCCCTGAATGTCGGTGGGCTGAAGATACAGCGGATAGCGGGACAGATCCGCAAATATTCGAGCAATATCGGCCAGGTGTGTTTTTTCCAGCGAGCGCCGCCGGGCCAGAAAGGCGCCGTCGGCGTCGTCGGGCAAAATGCGATTCACCACCAGCCCGGTCAGGGGCAGCTTTTCTTCCCGCAGCGCCGCCACCGCCCGCCCGGTTTCCAGTATCGGCAGCTTTTCGGGCGTCAACACAAACAGCAGCGCGGTCTGCTCACTGTCGGTAAGCAGCCGGCGGGTGCGCTGAAACAGTCGCTGACGGGCCAGCAGGGTATCGGTAATGGATTTGGTGCGTTCGTCCATGCCGGCGGTTTCGTGGGCCCGAGGGTCGCCAAAGGGGCTGTCCACGTCCTTGCCCGGGGTCAGGTGGTCCAGCACTTCGCCCAGTTTTTCCGACCGTCGGTTGCTCTTGAGCATGCCCTGAGTCCAGGCCGCCATGGCCTCGGGCAGGCTGAGCAGGCGCAGGGTGTGGCCGGTAGGAGCGGTGTCGAAGATCACCAGGTCGTGGGTTTGCAGCCCCCCTTCCATCACTCGGGCCATGCGCTCCAGCAGTGCCGCCTCCTGGGCCCCCGGCGACTGTCGGGTGAGCCGCATCTGCCGCTCTACCTCGCCGTACATTTCGGGCCGAGTAAAGCGTTTAAGCTGGGCCAGCACCCGGGCCAGGTGCTGCTCTACCTCGTGGTCCGGATCCAGCTCCAGGCCGTCGAGGTTGGGCGCCAGCCGGGTAATGGTGTCGCCAATGTCCCGGCCAAAGGCGTCGGCCAGGCTGTGAGCCGGGTCGGTCGACACCAGCAGGCAACGCTTGCCCCGGCGGGCCGCCAGCAGCGCCAGCGACGACGACACCGTGGTCTTGCCCACGCCGCCCTTGCCGCCCACCAGCACCACCCGCTTGTCGGTCAGTAACATGTAATTTCTCCAGACAGGAAGGCCGGCATTGAAGCCGGCCCCGGTGTGCGAAATGTTGGGATTCGCTTCGCTCATCACCAACCTACGCAGCACATCAAAAGACAACTCAATCAGCAGCAGCGGAAGTGATCCAGCGGCGAGTGCTCCATGCCCATGCGCTTGTGCCAGTCGTGAAACCGTTCCAGCAGCAAGGGCTGCAGCTCCAGGGTGTAATAGGAGGCCGGGTTCGGCACTCCCATCATTTCCGAGAACACCAGCAGCATAAAGAGGTCCTCCTCTTCGCGCCGGGCCCGGGCAATGGCCGCCCGGTAGGGCGCGTTATATACCTCTTCCGCATATTGGCTGGCCCGGTTTATCCAGGCCAGAACCCGCTTGATTTTCACGACTGGTCCTCGAGCTCTTCGGCCTTGCCGCTGCGCAGCCGGTTCAGGGTAGAGCCGCATTCCAGGGCCACCAGAATGGCCGCCGCCAGCACCACCAGATCCAGGCCAAACAGGAACCAGTTGGCCTGCTCATAGAAGCCTTTGAGCTGAATAAGCAGCGCCAATACCGTCATCACCAGCAGGAACAGCAGTGGGATCAGGGTGACCAGCATGGGTCGGCCCAGTCGCGCCAGCATCACGGTGATCACCAGCAGGGTCAGGCCCGCCAGCAGCTGGTTGGTGGTACCGAACAGCGGCCAGATCAGCAGGCCGCCGGAGCCATCACCGCCGGCGCCAAAGGCCAGCAACAGGCATGAAGCCACCGCCAACAGGGTGGCCGGGGCCGCCTTCTGCATCCAGTTAATGTTGTAGATAACGCCCCACTCCTGAAAGATGTAGCGCTGCAGGCGCAGGCCGGTATCCATGGTGGTGCCGGCAAACAGCACCGCCATCACGGTGAGAATGGTCTGCGACAGCTCGATATCAAAGCCCAGGCCGTTGCTCAGAATGTTGGCGCCGCCCTGCACAAAGGCGGCCACACCACCCTGGCCAAAGCCGCTGTAAATGGCCTGCCAGTCGGCCAGGGTGGCGAAACCGGCGGTGGCGGCGATGATGGCGGCCAGCGCCAGGCAGCCTTCACCAATGGCGCCGAAATAACCCACAAAGCGCAGGTCGGTTTCCTTGTCGAGCTGCTTGGAGGTGGTGCCGGAGGATACCAGGCCGTGAAAGCCGGAGATGGCGCCGCAGGCAATGGTGACAAACAGCAGCGGTATCATGGAGGGCGTGCCTTCCGGCACATTGTCGTTAAACGCCGGCGCCACCACGTCCGGGGCCGACAGCAGCACGGCACCGTAGAGCAGGCCCAGGCCCACAAACAGCTGCAGGCCGTTGATGTAATCCCGGGGCTGCAGCAGCATCCACACCGGCAGCAGCGAGGCGATGGCGGCGTAGACAAACAGCAGAATGATCCACTGGGCCTTGTCGGTCAGCCCCATAAACAGCTCGGGCAGCGCCAGCGGCATGGAAGGGCCGACCCAGATCAGGGCATAGAGCGCTACCACGCCCACCACGGACACGGTGAGCAGGCCAATCATCTTGCGGTAAATCAGCTGACCGATGATCAGCGCTACCACGATGGCGCCCCACACCGGCACCACCGAGGTCTGGAACTGGGTGAGCAGGCCGGCGATCACCACGGCGAACACGGCGTTCACCATCAGCAGCACCAGGAAAATTACGATCATGAAAATGCTGCGGGCGCGCTTGCCCACCACGTCGCCGGTGAGGGACCCCACCGATTTGGCCTTGTTGCGATTACTGGCCCAGATCGCCCCTGCATCGTGCACACCGGCAAAGAAGATGGTGCCGAACACCACCCACAAAAAGGCGGGCACCCAGCCCCAGATCACCGCGATGGCCGGCCCCACTATGGGGGCGGCCCCGGCTACCGAGGTAAAGTGGTGACCCCAGAGCACGAACTTGTTGGTGGGCACATAATCCACCCCGTCTTCAAATTCGTGAGCCGGGGTACGAAATCCCGGGTCCAGCCGAAATATTTTTTCGGCCACGAATTTCGAATACACGAAATAGCCAAGCGCCATGGCGCCCAGCCCGATCAACATCAGGAATATGGCATTCATTTACCCGCTCTCCCGTAAAGAGTTTTTCTTATCATTGTTAGCATTTCCGGTATCGTCAAACCGGGGCCTGAACGAACCCCAATTAAAAGGAAAAGCCACGAAGAATCAATACGGTAACAACAAATTCAAATGACACCGAAAGAAGACAAAATCATGAATGCGCGAATGACCGAACCCGCCCAATAAAAACCACCATTCAATAAGCGGAATGGCAGTTTATATCACCAGTCACTACTGAAAATTAAGAGTAATACACAGACTCAATCAAACCGGCATTATTCTTCCCGAAAAATGCTGATCTGGGTAACCCCCAGCTTGCGAAAATATTCTTCCCGAAATTCCTTCATGGTTTTTTTATCGTTGCGGCTGATATTCGCCAGTTGATCTTCCATGCGGCGAAACTCCGCCAGGTTCAGCCCCTCGGCGGCGGCAATGGCATCATAAATGCTGTGATGCTTGTCGTTGGCGTAGCCGATTTCCTTTTGCTGCTTGCGGTAGTGGTAACGAATGCGAAAGGCCATGATGCAGGGCTCCGTAAAAAGCGCCATTGTCGCTGCAAACCCCGCCCGCACTCAAGAGTGCGGGCGGCATCACGCCAATTCGAGTCCATAAGGCGCATAATGCCGGCCATCATGAGTCAACATGCCACCCTCTCCCGCCTGCGCCGCATCGCCCTGCCGTTGCTGTTGCTGACCGGCACCCTGCTGGTGACCGCCGGGCTGTTCTTTCATGCCCAGAATCAGGGGCTGGCACACATTCGCCAGAACGCCGAGGCCAGCCTCAGTCGCTATATCATCAACCTGCGCCACCAGCTGGCCCGGCACCGGGATCTGCCCAGGCTGCTGGCCACCCAGCAGCAGCTCAAGGCGCTGCTGGCCGACCCTTACAACCCGCAAAAGGTCGACGCCGCCAACCGCTATCTGGCCTGGGTCAACCGCACCATGGGCGCCACCGACAGCTACCTTATCGACAGCAACGGCATCACCCTGGCGGCCAGCAACTGGGATCAGCCCAATCCCTTTATCGGCAACGACTACAGCTTTCGCCCCTATTTTCAGCAGGCCGTGGAAGGCGGCCAGGGCCGCTACTTCGCCCTCGGCAATACTTCGCGAGTGCGGGGGTATTTCTTTTCCGCCCCGGTGCGGCAAAACGGCCAGATCATCGGCGTGGCCGTGGTCAAGGTGGATCTGGAAGATATTGAAGGCAGCTGGAACGATGCCCTGCAGGACATTCTGGTGATGGACGAAGACGGCGTCATCTTTATCTCCACCCGTCATCACTGGCGCTTTCGACTGCTGCCTCAGGGCAATGCCCTGGTGCCGGACCAGCAACTGCTGGCCCGTATTCAGGGCAGCCGCCGTTACGAAAACGCCGAGATCACCCCCCTGCCCCTGCACAACAGGGAGATCACCGCCAGAGGCAACCAGCTGCTGACCCTGAATGGCAATCAGGCCGCCGGTCACTATCTGCTGGTCAGTGAACTGGTGCCGGAGGCCGGCATGCGGGTGGCGGTACTGGCCAACCTGAGCCCACTCAAGACCCGCATTGCCCGCACCCTGGTCATGGGGCTGGGCGGTTTCTGGGCGATCGCCGCCCTGTTGCTGTTCCTGCGCGCCCGCCATCGCATGCAACGGCGCCATGAGCGTGAGCTGCAGCAGGCCCACGAGGCACTGGAACGACGGGTGGAGCAGCGTACCCGGCAGCTGACCGACAGCAACCAGCGTCTTAAACAGGAAGTGGAGCAACACCGACAGACTCAGGATCAACTGGTGCAGGCCGCCAAAATGGCGGTGCTGGGTCAGTTGTCGGCGGGCATTAACCACGAGCTGAACCAACCACTCACCGCCATTCGCCAGTTCGCCGACAACGGCCGCAAGCTGCTGGAGCGGGGGCGCACCGAGTCGGTGGCCGGCAACCTGCGGGAAATTGGCGGCCTGGCCGAACGCATGGCCGCCATTTTGCAGCCGCTGCGTGAATTCGCCCGCCAGCGCGATGCCGGCGGCGCGCAGACCCGGCTGGCGCAGTTGCGTCAGGGCGTCATGGTGCTGATGGGCGGCGAACTGGAAAAGCGTCATGCCCGCCTGCACTGGCCGAATACCTATGACTCGCTCATGGTGGCCGGTGATCTGGGCCGGCTCGAGCAGGTGCTGGTCAACCTGATTGGCAACGCCCTGCAGGCCATGGCCGATGAGCCCGCGCCCCGCATCGACATTGATGTGCAGGCCAGCGAACGGCAGGTGACGCTCAGGGTGCGCGATGACGGCCCCGGCCTGAGTGAACAGGCCCTGGCGCACATTTTTGAACCCTTTTTCACCACCAAGTCCACCGGCCTCGGGCTGGGGCTGTCCATCTCTCACCGCATTGTTCAAAGCCTGGGGGGCGAGCTGACCGCCGCCAACCACCCGCAAGGCGGCGCCATCTTCACCCTGGTGCTTGCCCGCGCCCACAAGGAGCCCGCATGACCGCGCCCCATATTCTGCTTATCGACGATGACGATGCCATTCGGCGCTCCGCCGCCCAGACCCTGGAGCTGGAAGATTACCGGGTGCAGGCCTTTGACCGCGCCGACAAGGCGCTGCCGCAGCTCGATGAGAACTTTGCCGGCATCGTGATTACCGACATCAATATGCCGGGCATCACCGGCCTGGAACTGTTGGAGCGGATCAGGATCATCGATACCGACATTCCGGTCATTCTGATCACCGGCTTTGGCGATATCTCCATGGCGGTGAGCGCCATTCAAAGCGGCGCCTACGACTTTATCGAAAAGCCCTTTTCATCGGATCTGCTGCTCGACGTGGTGCACCGGGCCCTGGAAAAACGCGCCCTGACCCTGGACAACCGCCGCCTGCGCCTGGAGTTGCAGGCGCAGAGCGCCCCCGGGCCACGCATTATCGGCGGCTCGCCGGCGGTGCAGGAGCTGCGCCGGCTGGTACAGACGGTGGCGTCCAGCCCGGCAGACATTTTGCTGATGGGAGAAACCGGCTCGGGCAAGGATCTGCTGGCCCGCTACATTCACGAGCACAGCCCGCGCCGGGAACAGAATTTTGTGGCCATTAACTGCGGCGGCATGCCCGAGAGCCTGATCGAATCCGAGCTGTTCGGCCACGAAAAGGGTGCCTTTACCGACGCCAAGGAAAAGCGCATCGGCAAGCTGGAGCACGCCCAGGGGGGCACCCTGTTTCTCGACGAAATCGAGAGCATGCCCATGAGCCTGCAGATCAAGCTGTTGCGGGTGCTGGAAGAGCGCACCATAGAACGACTTGGCTCCAACCGGCTGATTCCGCTGGACATTCGTATTGTGGCTGCCACCAAGGCGGATCTGCGGGCCCTGGCCGATGCCGGCGATTTCAGGGAAGATCTCTATTACCGGCTCAATGTGGTGCGCATCGACATTCCCCCCCTGCGCGCCCGCCCCGACGACATTCCCATGCTGTTTCAGCACTTTGCCCTGCTGGCCTCGGCCCTGTACGAACGGGAAATTCCACCGCTGTCGGCGGAGCGGCTGCATCAGCTTCTGAGCCACAGCTGGCCGGGCAATGTGCGGGAACTGCGCAATCTGGCGGAACGCTATGTATTGCTGGGCGAGGCCTGCTCCTTTGATCTGGGTGACCACAGCGGGCCCGACAGCCCGGCTTCCGGCCAGAGCCTGGCCGCCCGGGTCGATCAGTTCGAAAAAACCCTGATCCAGACCGAGCTGGCCCGCCACGGCGGCTCCATCAAGCACACTCAGGAAAGCCTGCAACTGCCGCGCAAGACCCTGTACGACAAAATGAAAAAACACGGCCTCGACAAAAATGACTACAAGGGCTGACACCGACGCTAGCGGTTAACGGTGGTCCGGGCCGTCAGCACATACCCCGCCAGGCCCATAACCGGGCCGGGCAGCAACAACCACAGGGCATCCAACCCCAGGTATTCAAACAGGCTGCTGGTGACGGAAATGGAGACCACGGTAATCGCAAACCCAATGCAGTTCTGAATGGCCAGCGCGCTGCCGACGGATGCGGGCGGGCAGGATGTGGCCGCCAGCGCAGAAAACTGCGGCGAGTCGGCCACCACGGAAGCGCCCCAGATCATCAGCAGCAACAGCAGGCTGCCAGCCTGCAGGTCGCGCCAGCCAAGCACGAAGACCAACCCGCAAAGCCCGGACATGGCCAGCGCCCCCAGGGCGACCCTGGCGCTGCCCGCACGCAGGGACAGCAAGCCGCCGCACAGCGAACCCAATGCGCCAACGGCGATAATGGCAAAAGACAGTCCGGACACCCCCAGCCCGGGAAAGTGCGACGCCAGGGAAGTGCGGGCGACAATCAGGGGCACCAGGGTCCAGAAGGCGTACAGCTCCCACATATGGCCAAAATAGCCCAGGGTCGCAGCCCGGAACGGGCCGTGCCGAAACGCGTGCAAAATGGAAGGCGGCCGAGTATCGGCGCCACTCGGCCGGCCGGTTGCAACGGCCGCATGGGGCCCGTCACCCAGGGAGCCAACCAGCCAGGCGCCAAGCACCGCGGTCACGGACGAGGCAGTGATCACCAGCTGCCAGGGCAGATCGGCGCCCATCACCCGCATTGCATGAGGCAGCGCCGTGCCCAGTGTCAGCATGGCCACCAGCTGCGCCAGCGCCAGCCCGGTTCGAGCGGGTGCCCAACCCACGAGCAGCTTCATGCCCATCGGGTAGATGCCGGCAAGGCAAATGCCTACGCCAAATCTGAACAGCATGCCGCTTAACAGGCCCTCGGACAGCCAGGCAAACCCCAGGTTAAACAGGGCGCCGGCGACGGCGCTGCCCATAAAAATCGAGCTGGCCCTGAACCGATCCGCCCCACCGCTCATGGAGATAACCAGGGTGCCAAGAATAAAGCCCAGCTGAACGGCACTGGTTAGCCAGCCAATGTCTGAGGCACCGACCCCCCAACTCGCTATTAAATCGTCGGATGTGCCGTTGGCACTGAACCACAAGGCGGTTCCCAGCAGCTGGGCCAGGGCAATGGTGGCAACAGGCCCCATCCCCTTGAGCAGGAATCGCCTTACTGCGCCGTCATTCACCGTTAAGGTCAAGCCATGCTCCCATTGAGTCGATTGAACAGAACAAAAGAACGATGGGTGGAATTCCCCCCATATGCCCATTAAGAGGCCTGAGGTTCAGAGCCATTCCTCCCGCCACAGCCCCTCCCCCTGTTTTGAACTTCGCGAAGATAACCGAAGAGAAAAGCCCCGTCATCCCCGTAAAAACGGTGCTCCTGCCCACCACACAAGACGCTTTTTGCCAAATGAGGCTCGGGTTAAGGAGCCAAGGCCGGCTTACTCGCGCTTATGCACGGCCTGCTGCCCCGGCGTTTTTGACTAATGGGTGAAAACCCGCCCATCACCGGCCACGAATGGGTGGGTTTCCACCCATTATCCGCGTCCATGCATGGTCCTGTACTTGTCCCACTTCTGCCCAGGCTCCCTTTTGGTGCGGCTGTCGCCGGCATGCACCAAAGTTGGCCTGGCTTTTGCTAATAGGATGTTAACGAAAACGGCGGCTTGTTGGCGGCCGATGGAAAAACGAGGTTAAGGAATGTCACAGCAACAACAACAGCTCGACGCACTCAGCCCCGAAGAGCAGAAAAAGCTCAAGGAGCTGATGGAAAAGGATGCCAAGACCGAGCGCAAGCTCACCGGGCCCTGGGCCTGGCTGGTGGCGGCGCTGGCCGCCACCATGGTCGCCCTCTACTTCTACGGCGCCGGCGTGGCCGCGCTCAGTACTCAGTATCATCTCGGCATTTATGTGCTGATCACCTTTGTACTGGTGTTTCTGCTTTATCCCGCCGGCGGCCGCACCGCCCATGCCGGCCTGTCGGTGGTCAGCGCCGCCCTGCTGGCGCTGCTGGCCGGGTGCTTCGTGATTTATGACTCGCCCACCGCCTTTTACCAGCAGCTTTCCCTGTTTCAGGAAACCTGGGAATACGACGGCCTGAGCCTGGCGCTGGAACAGGATCTCGACCGGCTGCACTATGTGCTGGCCCTGGTGCTGCCCTTTGCCGCCCTGATGATTCCGCTGGATCAGTGGCTGAGCCGGCGCAACGGTAACAGCCCCACCGCCAGCGACGTGGTGCTGGCGCTGATGGTGGCGGGTACCGTGCTCTACTGGATCAGCCAGTTCGAGGCGCTCAATTACCGGGCCGGGGCCGAGAACGAGGTAGACATGCTGGTGAGCGTGGTCGGCCTGCTGTTGTCCCTGGAAATCTGCCGCCGGGTGCTGGGCTGGTCCATCACCCTGATCGGTGTGGGCATGATCGCCTTTGCCCTGTTCGGCCCTTACCTGCCCGAGCTGTTTGCCCACCGGGGCTTTCGCTTTGAACGCCTGGCCACCGCCCTGTTCCTGACCACCAACGGCGTGTTCGGGGTCATGGCCAACGTGCTGGCCACCTATGTGATCCTGTTTATCTTCTTTGGCGCCTTTTTGCAGAAATCCGGTGCCGGCAAGTTCTTTATCGATCTGCCCCTGGCGCTGGCCGGCCGCTCCACCGGCGGCCCGGCCAAGGTGGCGGTGATCTCTTCTGCCCTGTTCGGATCCGTGTCCGGCTCCGCCATCGCCAACACCGTTTCTTCCGGTGCCTTTACCATCCCCATGATGAAACGGGCCGGTTTCAAGCCCCACGTGGCCGGCGCCATTGAGCCCGCAGCCTCCATCGGCGGCATGTTCCTGCCCCCCATCATGGGCGCGGGCGGCTTCCTGATGGCCGAGCTCACCGGCACCCCGTACTCCACCATCATGATTCTGTCCATTGGTCCGGCCATTCTGTACTTCCTGGCGGTGTACTGCATGGTGCATTTCGAGGCCAAGAAGCACGGCCTGGTGGGCGTGCAGGGTGAGGAAATTCCGCACTGGAAAACCGTGTTCAAGGGGGGCTGGTACTACGCCCTGCCGCTGGTGATCATTACCGTGCTGCTGCTCACCGGCCGCTCCGCCGGCAACTCCGCCTTCTGGGCCACGCTGTCGTGCATTGCGGTGAGCTGGGTCAGCAAGGAAACCCGCATGGGACCGAAGCAAATCTGGGAAGCCATTCAGGTGGGCGCGCGCAACACCCTGATCGTGGGCGCCACCATAGGGGTTATCGGCGTCATTGTGGGCACCATCTCCCTCACCGGCATGGGCCTCAAGTTCTCGGATCTGATCATCTCCATGGCCGGCGACAGCCTGCTGCTGGCCCTGGTGCTGGTGGCCATCGCCTCGCTGGTGCTGGGCATGGGCGTGCCGGTGACCGCCGCCTACCTGATCGTGGCCGTGCTGGCGGTGCCGGCCCTAGGCGAGTTTGGTGTGTCGGCCATTGCCGCCCACATGATCGTGTACTGGCTGTCTCAGGACTCCAATATCACGCCGCCGGTGTGCGTGGCCGCCTACGCCGGTGCCGCCATTGCCGGCTCGGACCCGTGGAAGACCGGCTGGACCTCGTTCAAGTTCGCCAAAATGCTCTATGTGATGCCGCTGCTGTTTGCCTATGTTCCGGCCATGCTGCTGGACGGCACCCTGATGGAAATCATCACCGCCTTTGTCTCCGCCACCCTGGGCACCCTGGCCTTTGGCGCCTTTGCCATGGGTTATCTGCGCCGCAAGACCCGCGTGCACGAGTGGTTGCTGCTGGGCGCCGGCACCCTGTTGCTGTACTGGCCCACCTTTGCTTCCGACATCGGTGGCCTGGGTCTGGTGGCCCTGGTGTGGTGGCTGCAGCGTGAAGGCGACACCAGCACCGCCGTTAACCATTCCAATGCCCACTAAGGAGGCCTCATGTCCCGGATCAACCTCATCCTGTACGCCACCGACTTTTCCGAGGGTGCCGCCGAGGCGGCATCTCTGGCGCAGGAACTGGCCTCGGCGCACAGTGCCCGGCTGCACCTGTTGCACGTGATCACCGGGCTGGATGACCGGCACCGCCGCGGCATTCCCGCCAGCGTGGTGGACGCCTTTACCAAGGAGGTCAAAACCCAGGCCATGACCGACCTGCACGACTTCAAGGAGCGGCAGTTCGGTGGCTTTCAGGGCGAGCTGACTTCGGAGCTGAGCCAGGGCCATGGCGCCGACGAAATTCTGGCCCGGGCAGCGGCGCTCAAGGCCGATCTCATCGTGCTCGGCACCCACGGCCGACGTGGGGTAAGGAAACTGCTGCTCGGCTCCACCGCCGAGCGGGTCATTCGCCAGTCCACCGTGCCGGTGCTCACCGTGCCCGAACGTGACTGACACCGCATTCACCGGAAGACAACAAACGCAACGACAACGAGGAAACCAACATGGTTAAACATGCAACCAAGACCTTTCGCGTACTGACCACCCTGGCCGTGGCCACCGCCACCACCCTGGGCGCCGGTGCGGCCCAGGCCCAGACCGAACGCCTGGCTTTTTCCGGCGGCCCCGACGGCGGCACCTTTCAGTATTTCTCCAACGGCATTTCCACTCGGCTGTCACGCACCATGGACGGCGTGGATGTGTCCAACATGGCCTCGGCCGGTTCGGTGGAAAACCTGCGTCGGGTCAACTCCCGGGATGCCGACTTCGGCATTGTCTATTCCGGCGACATGTATCTGGGCCTGAGCGGCAAGCTGACCAATGACACGCGCAAATACCGCAACGCCAAGGCAGTGTCCTACCTCTATGGTGCCCCGGCCCACCTGATTGTGCTTGATGGCTCCGGCATTACCGAGGTGTCCCAGCTGGAAGGCAAAAACGTGGCCGTGGGCCCGGCGGGCTCCGGTGCCGCCGCCTCGGCCCAACGCTTCTTTGAAAGCGTGGGGCTGTGGGACAACATCACCCCCCAGTACATCGGCTACAACCAGGGCGCCTCGGCCCTGGGCGACCGCCAGATTGATGCCCTCTGGGTCTTTGCCGGCTTTCCCAACGCCTCGGTGATCCAGGCCGCCTCCAGCAACGACATTCGCCTGCTGCAGGTGCATGAGGCCGCCAGTCAAGGCACCCTGTTCCAGGATCACCCCTACTACGCCGAAGTCACCATTCCCGCCGGCACCTATCCGGGCGTGGACTACGATGTGGTCACGGTGCAGGACTCCGCCCTCTGGGTGGCCGGCCGTCATCTGTCTGCCGACCGGGTGGCCGACAGCCTGAAGCAAATCTATTCCGAGGAAGGCCTGACCTTTATGCGCTCGGTGTCTCAGGCGGCCTCTGCCATGAGTATCGACTCCGGCACCCTGGGCATCGTGACCCCGCTGCACGATGGCGCCAAGGCGTTCTGGACCGAGCAGGGCAAAACCCTGACCGACCAGCAGCAGTAACCTGCGGCGCATCGTGATGATAACAACGGGTCCATGAGGGCCCGTTTTGTTTTGCCCCGCCTTCTATACTGAACAACAGCCTTGCAGCCGGAGCTCACCATGACCCACCTCAGCATCGAACGGGATGCCATTCTCGATACCGCCCTGCACCTGGCCCTGCACCGGGGCTGGCACGGTTTCAGCCTGCGCGAGCTGGCCGAGGCCCGGGAGCTGACCCTGGCGGAGCTGAGCCGGCACTTTCGCTCACGGGACTCGCTGGCCGAGGCCCTGTTTGACCGGGCCGACGATGCCCTGCTGAGCCTGCCGATGGACCCGCAAGAGCCCATGCGTGAGCGGCTGCTCACCGGCATCATGGTCTGGCTCGATTACCTGGCTCCCTATCGCCCGCTGGTCAAGGAGATGCTCGGCTACAAGCTGGAGCCCGGCCATGTTCACCTGCAGGCCCACGGCATTACCCGCATCAGCCGCACCGTGCAATGGCTGTTGGAAGCCGCCGACTGGCAGGCCACCGGCCTGCGCCGCAGCGCCGCCGAAGTCACCCTCACCGCCATCTACCTGACCGCGGTGGCCAGCTTTGTGGTGGACGCCGGCGACAACCTCAACACCACTCGCACCCTGGTGCACGGCCTGCTCGGTCGCGCCGGCCGGCTGCTGCAATAAACTTTTGAGCCCGCCGCCGCGGCCGTTGCATAATCACAACATCCTGTTTTAACTGGTAAAGCGATATTACGTGATCACCGCTGAACGCAAGGACGGCCATTCACTCAAGCTGTCGCGCATTTTGCGCGAGGCCACCGAGCACCGACTCGATCTCTACCTGTTCGTGCCCGGCGAGCTGGGCCTCAACAGCCAGGTGCTGCCGGAAGACGGCTTCTATCACAACGCCATACACAGCACCCGCACCTACTTCAGCGATCGCCCCCACCTGCCCCTGGTGCACAGCCGGCTGGCGGAACGGGGCAAGCTCACCCCCGAACAATACCGGGTCAGCCTCAGCCTGTACGGCTACCAGTATGTGGTGGGGCTGGAACAGTCCTGCCACGATCTGCGCAACCGCATGGAAGCCGTGTCCCAGGAAGAGGTGGAAGCCGTGGTGTCCCTGGCCCAGGACATTCTGCGGCGGCTGCGCCGCCGTGTACCGAACGACGACACCCTGCGCAAGTACTACACCAATATCGACAACTATGTGTCCTGGTTTACCGAGCAGCGGTTGTTGTCGCTGGTGGCCCACCTGCCCCGCAACGGTGACTACAAGACCGTCAAGTCGCTGCTGCTGGAGGTCTGCGCCATTGAGCGCCAGCATCGCATCGACAATAAGTACAATACCGCCCACGCCAGCGATTCGCTGTCACGCATCTCCAACAAGATGCGGCTGCTGCGCCGGTTGATCGAATATCCGGTCACCCTCAAGGAGCGCACGCGGGAGCTGGGGGGTGGCGAACAGAAACTGCTCAAGGCGGTGGTCACCGCCGTGGTGATGACCACGGTGTCGCTGGCCGCCTACGAGGTGCGCGAAACCCTGGGCGGCCTGTCCATGATGGTGATCCTCGCCCTGGCGGTGCTCTACGCCCTGCGCGAGCTGTTCAAGGATGACCTGCGCAATACCCTGTGGCGCTGGCTGCGCCGGGGCCGTCCCAAATGGCGGCGACAATACTTTGATGTGCACAGCACCCAGCTGGTGGGGCGCCAGCTGGAATGGTTCGACTATCAGCGCCCGTACCGCGTGCCCGCCGAGGTGCGCGCCGCTCGTCGGGCCAACGTCAGCCAGCGGGAAGAAGTGGTGTTGCACTACGGCAGTCACTCGCGCATGTTGCCCACCCGCTTCCTGACCGGCTATGAGCAGACCCGGGAAAGCCTGCAGCTGGATCTGACCATGCTGGCCCGGCTGATGGAAAAAGGCTCCCATCATGTTTACCAGCTGAAGGAAAATCAGGTGTCACGCCAGCCGGTGGAACGGCGCTACCTGTTCAACCTGATCACCCGCGAGGTGCAGGGCCTGAAGCCGCCGGTGCTGCAACGCTGGAAGGTGGTGGTGAGTCGCTCCAAAATCGTGGAGGTGGAAGAAATCCCCCAGAAGAAAAAAGCATAAAAAAGTTGTAATAACGCCTTCGATGAACCAGACCAAGATAGTGAAAGACGGCAAATGCCGGGCTTTCCTTAACAAATGGACTTAACAGAAGGATATTCATCATGACCAAAGCCAACACTGCCACCGCCCTTGCCTTTGCCCTGGGTACCGCCCTGGCCGCTTCCGCCCCCGCCATGGCAGACAACCATTCCGGCGACATGGAAAAATGCTACGGCGTTGCCCTCGCCGGCCAGAATGACTGCGCCGCCGGCCCGGGTACCTCCTGCGCCGGTACTTCAAAAACCGACCATCAGGGCAATGCCTGGAAACTGGTTCCCGCCGGCACCTGCCTGGAAACCGATTCCCCCACCTCGCCCACCGGCAAGGGTCAGCTGGAAGCGTTTGAAGAAGTCGGCGCCTGATCCCGAGGAGGCACCATGGACCATCACCCTTATCGTGCCGGCACTGGTGCCTCCCGCTTGCCAGCCACGGCGGGACTGGGGCTTAAGCTGCAGCACGCCGAAGAGATACTGACCACACGCCCTTCTCTGGGCTTTGTGGAAATTCACGCAGAAAATTTTATGGTGGATGGCGGCCCTCGCCATCATTACCTGAGCCGCATTCGTGAACACTATGCGCTGTCGGTGCATGGTGTGGGGCTGTCGCTGGGGGGCATGGAACCGCTCGACGAAGATCACCTGGCCCGGCTGGCCCGGCTGGTGCAGCGCTACCAACCCGAGGCGGTGTCGGAGCACCTGGCCTGGGCCGGGCACGGCGGCCGTTTTCTCAACGATCTGCTGCCTCTGCCCTACACTCCCGCCAGCCTGCAGCGGCTGTGCGATCACATCGACCGGGTGCAGCAGGTGCTGGGCCGCCCCATTATGCTGGAAAATCCCGCCACCTATGTGCGCTTTTCCAAATCCAGCCTCATGGAGGCCGACTTTATTCGCGAGGCCGTACGCCGCAGCGGCTGCGGCCTGCTGCTGGATGTAAACAACGTTTATATCACGGCAGTTAACCACCGGCTTGATGCACAAGACTATATCGCTGCCCTGCCCCTGGACCAGGTGGGTGAGGTGCACCTGGCCGGTTTTGACGAGCAGGCCGATGACAGCGGCGCCGCCCTGTTAATCGACCATCATGGCAGCCCGGTGGCCGAGCCGGTATGGGCACTGTATCAAGGGTTGCTGGAACGAACCGGCCCCCTGCCCACCCTGCTGGAACGGGACAACAATGTGCCCGCCCTGAACGAGTTGCTGGCGGAAACCGGCCATATTCACCGACTGCTGCACGAGGCCGACCACCACGCCAGCAACAAGGAGCACCGCCATGCATGATGACTTTGCCAGCGCCCTGCTCAATGCGGATCTACCGGTGCCCGCCAGCCTGACCGGGCACCCCGGTGGCCGGTCCCGCTTCAATGTCTACCGCAACAATGTCAGAGTGTCGCTCACCGAGGCACTGGCGGCCCAGTTTCCGGTGTGCCGGCAACTGGTGGGCGACGACTTCTTCAACGCCATGGCCGGTATTTATATCGAACAGTCACCGCCATCATCACCGCTGCTGACCGACTATGGCGTCACCCTGCCCGACTTTATTGACGGCTTTGCCCCGGCCGCCAGTGTGCCTTGCCTGGCCGACATGGCTCGACTGGAGCTGCTGGTGCAGCGGGTGCAGCATGCCGCCGACGCCGAGCCGGTAGCCGCCGACCGGTTGCAGGCGTTGCTGGCCGATCCGGAACGTCTGGCCCGCCAGGCGTTGCAACTGACACCCGCCTGCGCCCTGTTGCGCTCGGCCTTTGCGGTGGCTTCAATCTGGCTGGCCCACCATGGCGAAGGCCGCCTGCAGGACATTCGCACCGCCACGCCGGAAAACGTACTGGTGCTGCGTATTGGCCTGTCGGTGAGGCTGCTGCGCCTCACTGGCGCCGATGCCACCTTTATTGAATGCCTGCGGGCGGGCGCACCACTGGGAACCGCCCTGGAGCACAGCCTGCAACAGCAGGAAGACTTCAACCCCGCGACCATGCTGCAGAGCCTGCTGGAATGGCGGGCCGTGACCGGATTTATTACGCAAGGAGATGCCTTATGAGCCTGACCCAACAGTGCTACCGGCTGCGCGGCTTGCTCAACCGCCTGCCCCACACCCTGATCGCCCTGCTGGGACGGTTTTCCATCGCCGCCGTGTTCTGGCGCTCGGGCCAGACCAAGGTGAACAACTTCAGCCTCGATATCGTCAGCGGCGAGTTCAGCCTGGGATGGCCAAGTCTGAATCCGTCGGCAGTGTTTCTGTTTCGGGAAGAATACCGCTTGCCGCTGATCTCCCCCGAGCTGGGCGCCCTGCTAGCGGCCACCGCCGAACACCTGTTTCCGCTGCTGCTGTTGCTGGGACTGGCCACTCGGTTTTCGGCGCTGGCACTGCTGGGCATGACCCTGGTGATTCAGGTGCTGGTCTACCCCGGCGCCTGGCCGCTGCACGGCATCTGGGCCACGGTGCTGCTGCTGCTGATCGCCCGCGGCCCCGGCGTGGTGTCGCTGGATCATTGGCTAACGAGGAAGCATTGTGATTAACTTGCAGGTAAACCATAAGACCCTGAAAAGGACGGTCATGGCTGCACCCTCGGAGTTTGCCCCTGAACTGAACGAACAACTGCGGCTGCAAATGCTGAAATTCGCCACCCTGCAGCTGCAAGATTCCCATCTGGCGGAGGACGCAGTGCAGGAAGCCATGCTCGGTGCCTTTCGTTATGCCGACTCCTTTAACGGTCGCTCCGCCTACAAAACCTGGGTGTTTGCCATTCTCAAGCACAAGATTGCCGATCAGATCCGCAAACGTCAGCGCCTGACCACCGTCAGCGAACTGAACAACGAAGCCGATCAGCAATTTGAAGAAACCCTGTTCAACCAGAGGGGCCACTGGAACAAACAGGAGCGGCCGGTGCGCTGGAGTTCTCCCGACGACAGCCTAGAAGACGAGCGTTTCTGGCACATTTTCGAGGCCTGCCTCGACGGCCTGCCGGCCCGCCAGGGCCGGGCATTCATGATGCGGGAATTCGTGGGGCTGGAAAGCCCGGAGATCTGCGCCGAGCTGACGCTCACCGTCAGCAATCTCAATGTACTGCTTTACCGGGCACGGTTGCGGCTGCGTGAGTGCCTGGAGAACCGCTGGCAACGGCAAGGAGACTGCACATGCTGAAATGCCGCCAAGCCACCCGGCTGATGTCCGAAAGCCAGGAACGGCCGCTCACTTCTCAGGAAAAACTGTCGCTACGGCTGCACACCCTGATGTGCAGCGCCTGCAACAACTTTCAACGGCAACTTCCGGTGTTACGCCGGCTCTGTCGCGCCTATACCGAGCGCGAAGATAAATAGATGCGAGTGGGCGAAAGGAGTTCCGCCCAGCCTCAGCGCTTCAACCGCACCACCAGATCATGCAGCTCGGTGGCCACCGACTGCAGCCCTTCCATGCTGCCGGCGGCAGAATCCGCCTGGGACAGGCCCGCGTCCGACAGGCTGGCCATGTTCACCGCCTGCTGATTGATGTCTTCCGCCACCCGCGCCTGCTGCTCTACCGCCGTGGCCATCTGCATCGACATGTCGGCGATGCGGGACACCGCCGAGGCGATGCCACTCAGGGTGTTTTCGGTTTCCACTACCCGCGCCAGTCCCGACTCGGCACTGATCTTGCCCTGCTCGGCCACGTCCACCGACGAGCTCGCCCTGTCGGTCAGGTCCGCCACGATGCGCTGAATCTCCCCGGTGGATTCCCGCGTGCGTCCCGCCAGCTGGCGTACCTCATCGGCCACCACCGCAAAGCCCCGGCCCTGCTCGCCGGCACGGGCGGCCTCGATGGCGGCATTAAGCGCCAGCAGGTTGGTCTGCTCCGAGATCACCTCGATCATATTGGCCACCTGGGCAATGCCGGCGGTCTTCTCCGCCAGCCGCTGCACCTCACCACTGATGTCGTCGACGGTGTTCTTCAGCTCGGCAATGGCTTCCCGGGTCACCCCGGCCACTTCCAGGCCTTCACGGGCCATGCGGCTGGCGTTGTCGGCCTGGCTGGCGGTTTCCTGCACATGGGCGGTCACGTCATTGATGGTGGCGCTCATCTCATTCATGGCGGTGGCCACCTGTTCGGTTTCCTGACGCAGGCTGGCCATGCCCTCCCGTGCCTGGCGGGACTGCACATGGCCGTTGTCGGAACGGCTACTGACCCTGGCGGCGGCGTCTTCAATACGGGTGATAATGGCCATCAACCGCGCCTTTTCACTGCGAATACCCACCTTGAGCCGACCCAGCATGCCCAGATCCCGGCTGTGGGTATGCATGGCCAGTTCATGGCGAAAGGCGCCCCCCAGCAGCACATCGAGGCGCTTCAGGGCCTGGCCGTGCAGGTAACTCACCCAGCCGCCAAAGGCGGCCAGCGATAACAGCTCCAGGGCAATGCCCTCATTGCGGTAACCGCCCAGCAACAGGCCCGCCACCAGCACCTGCGCCGCCACCAGCCAGGGCCAGGGCCGGCTCAACAGACCCTTTCCGGGCAAGGCCTTGCCCGCCCGCAAACGGGCATACAGCCGTTCGGCCCGGGCCACGTCTTCCCGGTCGGGACAGGAGCGCACCGACTCAAAGCCAACCACGTTGCCATCCTTGGTGATGGGCGAGACATAGGCATCAACCCAGTAATAGTCGCCGTTCTTGCAACGGTTTTTCACCAGTCCCATCCAGGGCTGTCCCGTCTTGAGGTGCTCCCACATGATTTTGAACGCCAGGGGAGGCATGTCCGGGTGACGCACCAGATTGTGGGGCTGACCAATCAGTTCCTCGCGGGTATAACCGCTGACGCTCACAAAGGCATCGTTGCAGTGAAGGATGGTGCCATGCACATCCGTGGTGGATATCAGCCGCTCGGCGGCATCAAAGGTACGTTCGTTGCTGGTGACGGGAAGATTTTTTCTCATGCCAAATCCTTGCCTGATGCTGATACCACAAACCGAAACAGGGTGAACCCGCGTGAATTGTAAGGCATAACGACATCAATCCCTTCCGGCTTGACCGCAAATTACCGGGCCTCTGACCTGGCCCCGCCGAAAGGAAGCAACCGATTTAGTATGGTTCCAAACAGACCATTGTGCCGACTATTTCTTTCTTATTTGAAGTTGAACACTTAAGTCCCGGCGCCCAAGTGTCATACAATGAGCGCCTGAAGTTCCGCGCGGCGGATTCAAGTCCAGCGCCAGTACCGGTTATCCTTCGGTACCAGGTGCAACCGCTGCTCCCCCAACATCAACCTGGGAAATAGGGAAATAATGACCACCAAACAATCGACCATCGTCTACACCCTCACCGACGAAGCCCCCGCTCTGGCCACCTACTCTCTGCTGCCCATTATTCGCACCTTTACCGACGCCGCCGGCATTGATGTCACCCTGAGCGACATCTCCCTGGCCGGCCGTGTACTGGCTGCCTTTCCCGAGCGTCTGACCGACGAGCAGCGCGTGGCCGACGGCCTGGCCGAGCTGGGTGAGCTGACCCAGGATCCGCACGCCAACATCATCAAGCTGCCCAACATCAGTGCCTCCGTGCCCCAGCTGCGTGCCTGTATCAAGGAGCTGCAGTCCCAGGGTTATGACGTGCCCGATTTTCCGGAAAATCCCAAGACCGATGAAGACAAGGCCATTCGCGAAGCCTACACCAAGGTGTTGGGCAGCGCCGTGAACCCGGTGCTGCGTCAGGGTAACTCCGACCGTCGCGCTCCGGCCGCGGTCAAGGCCTTTGCCCGCAAATACCCCCACTCCATGGGTGCCTGGAACAAGGCGTCCCGCTCCCACGCCGACTACATGAACGGCGGTGACTTCTTCTCCAGCGAGCAGTCCGTCACCATGGACAAGGCCCAGACCGTGCGCATCGAGTTTATCGGTCAGGACGGCAAGCCCCAGCTGAAAAAAGAGCTGGCGCTGCAGCAAGGTGAAGTGCTCGACAGCATGTTCATGAGCGCCAAGGCGCTGGAAAGCTTCTTTGAGCAGACCCTGCAGGAATGCAAGGAAGCCGGCGTGATGTGGTCCCTGCACGTCAAGGCCACCATGATGAAGGTGTCTCACCCCATCGTGTTCGGTCATGCGGTCAAGGTGTTCTACAAGGAAGTGTTCGACAAGTACGGCAAGCTGTTTGACGAGCTGGGGGTCAACCCCAACAACGGCATGAGCAGCGTGTACGACAAGATCAAGAGCCTGCCCCAGTCCACCCAGGAAGAAATCGAAGAAGCCATTCACGACTGCTACGAGCACCGGCCGGAGCTGGCTATGGTGGACTCCGTAAAAGGCATCACCAACCTGCACGTACCGAGCGACGTGATCGTGGATGCCTCCATGCCCGCCATGATCCGCAACTCCGGTCAAATGTGGGGTCGCGACGGCAAGCTGAAGGACACCAAGGCAGTAATGCCCGAGTCCACCTATGCCCGCATCTATCAGGAAGTGATCAACTTCTGCAAGACCAATGGCGCCTTTGATCCGCGCACCATGGGCTCGGTATCCAACGTGGGCCTGATGGCGATGAAGGCCGAAGAATACGGCTCTCACGACAAGACCTTTGAACTGACCGAAAACGGCACCATGCGCGTGCTGAACGAGGCCGGCGAGGTGCTGATGCAGCACGACGTGGAAAAGGGCGACATCTGGCGTGCCTGCCAGACCAAGGACGCGGCCATTCGCGACTGGGTCAAGCTGGCAGTGAACCGCGCCCGCAACTCCGACACCCCGGCGGTGTTCTGGCTGGACGACGAGCGCGCCCACGACAACGAGCTGCGCAAGAAGGTGGAGCACTACCTGCAGGAGCACGATCTGAACGGCCTGTCCATTCACCTCATGTCCTACAACGAGGCCATCCGCTTCTCCATGGAGCGCATGAAGCGCGGCAAGGACACCATCTCCGTGACCGGCAACGTGCTGCGTGACTACCTCACCGATCTGTTCCCGATCATGGAACTGGGCACCTCCGCCAAGATGCTGTCCATCGTGCCCATGCTGGCCGGCGGCGGCATGTACGAAACCGGTGCCGGCGGCTCCGCGCCCAAGCATGTGCAGCAGCTGATGGAAGAAAACCACCTGCGCTGGGACTCCCTCGGTGAATTCCTGGCCCTGGCGGTGTCGCTGGAAGAGCTGGGCATCAAGGAAGGCAACGACCGCGCCAAGGTGCTGGCTGCCTGCCTGGACAAGGCCACCGAGCAGTTGCTGGACAACGGTAAGTCGCCTTCTCGCCGTGCCGGTGAGCTCGACAACCGGGGCAGCCACTTCTATCTGGCCATGTACTGGGCCCAGGAACTGGCCGCCCAGGGCGACGACGCCGAGCTGGCCGCCCACTTCGCGCCCCTGGCCAAGTCCCTGGCCGATAACGAAGACAAGATCGTGAGCGAGCTGAACGCGGTGCAGGGCAACTCTGCCGGCGTACAGGGCTACTACCACGCCGATCCGGCGGCGCTGGAAAAGGTAATGCGCCCCAGCGCCACCCTGAACCAGACCCTGGCCCAGCTGAACGGCTAATCCGCTCTGCAATGCCTTCATGCAAACCCGGCTTCGGCCGGGTTTTTTATTTCTATTCTCGGCCCGCCCAATCTGGACGCTCACCCTGACGACAATGGCGAACGGCATGCTAGACTCATACCGGCCTTAATCTCAGGAGGTGAGCCCTTAATGTGCAGATCCCTTGTGTATTGTTCTCTCGCCGCCCCGTTCCTGCTGGCCACTTCGGCCATGGCTCAAACCCTGAACGGCAGCATAGGCGCTTCCGTTATTCAGGCTCCCGACTATCTTGGCAGTGACGATGACGAGGCTAGGGTGCTGCCGGATCTCAACCTGCGCTATGGCGATCAGCTTTACCTCAACCTGAGAGACGGCCTGGGCTGGAATCTTTACCGGCAGCGGAACTGGACCCTGTCTCCCTTTCTGGGGTACCAGCCCGGCCGCGACAACACCGGTGATCTGAGCCGTTTTGACGAGGTAGACGACAGCCTCACCGGCGGCCTGCGACTGAGCTACCAGCCCGCCCCCTGGAACCTGAGCCTACAGGCGGAAACCCCGCTCAGCGGTGATGTGGACGGCTACAAGCTTACCCTGCGGGCAGGCTGGCGTGGCCAGCCTGCCCCGAACTGGTCTGCCGGCATAGGCCCCAGCCTGGTATACAGCAGCAAGGCGTGGACTCAAAGCTTGTTTCGAGTGTCGGCCCGCGACGCCGCCCGCAGCGGCTTCAGCCGCTATGAACCCACCGACGGTTACTGGCGCCTGGGACTGAGCGGCAACCTCAATTACCGTTTTGCCGCCCGGTGGTCGGTGACCGGCCTGGCCGGCATCACGCAACTGACCGGCGATGCCAGAGACAGCCCCATAGTGAAAAATGCCGGCGACGCCACTCAGAGCTTGGCCGGCATGGTGCTGAGCTACCATTTTTGATCTTTTGGCCGGCAGACCGCTAGGTATGTCGGCCTGATTACGTCATGCGAAGCAACAGCAGGGTTGCCTGTTTGGCTTGATGACGACTAGTCTGCTGTTGGGGCCAGGGCGAACGCTTTAGTTACCACTGTAATATTTAGCCCCCAACCCTTTAGCAGTGCTCACCCAACTTAGCCCACCACCATCAAAAACACACAAAAGTCACAAAAACACCAAAATTCACACAACACATGCCGGGATATGGCGTCACTCCTTTCTCGATGAATCATCAAAACAGATATAAACGAGCCCATCTTCTTGCGTCTTTTTTCTTATTTTGCCAGTCTATAAGCGGATTTAAAGTTAGAACACGAAACCATAATGGAGCACCAAATGGATATGCAAAAGGGATTCAAGTTCAGGCTCAAGCAACTGGCCGGCGTCTCCGCCCTGGCCCTGTTCACCTGCGGCGCCGTCCAGGCCGACACCTGGCGCTATGCCCACGAGGAGTACGAAGGGGATGTGCAGGATGTGTTCGCCCACAAATTCAAGGAATACATCGAAGACAACTCGAATCACCAGCTGCAAATCTACCGCTTTGGCGAGCTGGGCGAGTCCGATGACATCATGGAGCAGACTCAGGCAGGTATTCTGAATTTCGTGAATCAGTCCCCCGGCTTTACCGGTGCCCTGATCCCCGAAGCGCAGATCTTTTTTATTCCCTACCTGATGCCCACCGACATGAAGGACGTGGTGAGCTTCTTTCGGGAAAGTGAGGCCATCAACGAGAAGTTCCCGGCACTGTACGCGGAAAAGGGACTGGAACTGCTGCAAATGTACCCGGAAGGCGAGTTTGTGGTCACCCTGGACGAGCCCATCACCACTCCCGAAGAGCTCAAGAACAAGAAGGTACGGGTGATGACCAACCCGCTGCTGTCGGAAACCTACTCCGCCTTTGGCGCCACCCCTACCCCCCTGCCCTGGGGCGAAGTCTATGGCGCACTGCAGACCAACATGATTCAGGGCCAGGAAAACCCCATCTTCTGGATCGAATCCGGCGGCCTGTACGAGGTGTCGCCCAATCTGATCTTTACCGGTCACGGCTGGTTCACCACCGCCATGATGGCCAACCAGGACTTCTACAACGGCCTGTCTGACGAAGACAAGCAGCTGGTGCAAAAGGCATCCGATTACGCCTTTGAAGAGATCCTCACCCACATCGACGGCCTGGCCGAACGCTCCCTGGAGAAGATCACCAGCAGCAGCGACGAGGTGACTGTCACCCGCCTGAACGAAGAGCAGATTGCCGCCTTTCGCGAGCGCGCCCCCCAGGTGGAAGCCAAATTCATCGAGATGACCGGTGAGCGTGGCCAGGATCTGCTCAACACCTTCAAGCAAGACCTCGACGCCATTACCAACTAACCACACGGGGCGCTCACCGCCCCTTTCTTCTTACCCTGGCCGGCGATCCATGCCGGCCAAGGAGCACGGAATGTCTGATAAATCCAAGGAAACCGTCGAAGACGACACCGCCAGTTACCACTCCGGCCTGCCCGGCGTACTGGGCTGGGTCGACGAAGGAATAGCCCGCCTTGAGGCGGTGCTGCTGGCCGCCGGCGTGCTGCTGATGGCGGTCAATACCTGCGCCAATGTTATTGCCCGCTTTGTGTTTGGAGAGGGTTTTTTCTTCTCCGGCGAAATCAACCGTATCCTGATCATCCTCATCACCTTTGCCGGCCTGGGCTACGCCGCCCGCCACGGCCGTCACATTCGCATGTCGGCGCTATACGACTCACTTTCGGTCGGGCCACGCAAGGTGCTGATGGTGCTGATCGCACTGTTCACCTCGATAGTGATGTTTTTCCTCTGTTACCACGCCTACGGCTACATCGAAACCCTGTACAGCCGCGGCCGCATTCTGCCGGCGCTGGGGTTCGAAATCTGGTGGATTTACCTGTGGGCGCCGGTGGGCTTTGCCATTACCGGTATTCAGTATTTTCTGACCGCCGTCAAAAACATCACCAGTCGCGGCGTGTATCTCTCAACCGGTGTGCCGGACGGCTACGACGACACCGAAACCGAAGTGTAAAGGGCTGATTCCATGGCAACACTGTTAATGTCGATCATGATTGGCCTGCTGCTGCTGGGCTTTCCCATGATGATTCCGCTGATCACCGCCGCCGTGGTTGGCTTTGTAATGATGTTCGACGGCTTTGGCCAGATGGGCACCTTTATTCAGCAGATGATGGGCGGCATTCGCCCGGCCTCGCTGATTGCCGTGCCCATGTTTATTCTCGCCGCCGACATCATGACCCGGGGCCACTCCGCCGACCGGCTGATCAACATGGTGATGGCCTTTATCGGCCACATCAAGGGCGGGCTGGCCATCAGCACCGCCACCTCCTGCACCCTGTTTGGCGCCGTGTCCGGCTCCACCCAGGCCACCGTGGTGGCGGTGGGTTCGCCACTGCGGCCCAAGATGCTCAGGGCCGGTTATTCCGATCCCTTTACCCTGGCGCTGATCATCAACGCCAGTGACATCGCCTTTTTAATCCCCCCCAGCATCGGCATGATTATCTACGGGGTGATCTCGGAAACCTCCATCGCCGAGCTGTTTATTGCCGGCATCGGCCCGGGACTGCTGATCCTGTTTATGTTCTCGCTCTACTGCCTGTATTACGCCCACAAGAACGAGGTGCCTACCGAGCCCAGGGCCAGCTGGCGTGAACGCGGCCGGGCGGTGCGCATGGCGCTGTGGCCGCTGTTCTTTCCGGTGATCATTGTGGGCGGCATTTACGGCGGCATTTTCAGCCCTACCGAGGCCGCCGCGGTGTGTGTGCTCTACGCCTTTTTGCTGGAGTTCGTGGTGTTCCGCTCGCTGAAACTGCCCGACATCTACCGCATTGCCAAGTCCACGGGTCTGATCACCGCCGTGGTGTTTATTCTGGTGGCGGTGGGCAACGGCTTTTCCTGGATACTGTCGTTTGCCCAGGTGCCCCAGACCATTCTGGAATCGGTGGGCGTGAACGAAGCCGGCCCGGTGGGCGTGCTGATCGCCATTTGCGTGGCCTTCTTTATCGCCTGCATGTTTGTGGATCCCATCGTGGTGATCCTGGTGCTCACCCCCATTTTTGCCCCGGCCATTCAGTCCACCGGGCTGGATCCGGTACTGGTGGGGGTGCTGATTACCCTGCAGGTGGCCATTGGCTCGGCCACGCCCCCCTTTGGCTGTGACATTTTCACCGCCATCGCCATTTTCAAGCGGCCCTATATGGAAGTGATCCGCGGCACGCCCCCCTTTATCTTTATGCTGGTGGTGGCCGCCGGGCTGATTATCGCCTTTCCCGACATCGCGCTGTACTTTCGGGATCTGGCCTTTGCGGACTGACTCCCGTTTGCCGCACACAGAAAGGAGGCTATGTGTTTCAACGAATCGTGGTGGCCGTGGACGGCTCCGACACCGCGCTCAGGGCGGTAGACAAGGCGGTGCAGCTGCAACGGCTGCTGCCCGAGGCCGAGATATTGCTGATTTGTGTGTACAAGCATCACAGCCTGTTTGAGGCCAGCCTGTCCATCGGTCGTCCGGTGGAGATGGACATTCCCGACAAGGTGCTGTCGGAGTACGCCCGTGAAGTGGTCAACTTCGCCAAGACTCACGCCCGGGAACGGGGTGCCACTCATCTGCGTGGTTTTGTGCGCGGCGGCCGCCCTTCAAAAATCATCGTGAAGTTTGCTCGGGAAAAGGAGGCGGACCTGATTGT
Organism: Oceanimonas doudoroffii; assembly: GCF_002242685.1. Lineage (NCBI taxonomy): Bacteria > Pseudomonadati > Pseudomonadota > Gammaproteobacteria > Aeromonadales > Aeromonadaceae > Oceanimonas > Oceanimonas doudoroffii. The sequence goes on along the minus strand of NZ_NBIM01000006.1, from coordinate 104,223 downwards.
GGTGGGCACCCGCGGCACCCATAGCGACAAAGAAGGCATGCTGCTTGGCAGCGTCTCTCACCGGGTCACCAGCGCCGCCAAATGCCCGGTACTGGTTGTGTAACCGGACAGCTATGCTCCGGCGGCCAAGCCGCCGGAGCATGGACTCAGAGAACCGCCGCCACTTCTTCCGCCTGCAGGCGCACGCTTTGCAGGCCACCGCCGGAAAGGTACCAGAGGGCGGGGCTCAGGTAGCCCAGGCGAATGTCCTGACCACCGGCCGCGTCCAGGGCCTGACGCAGGTTGGCCTGCTCCAGCGGCTCACCGCCAATGGCGGCGCTGCGATCCACCACCAGCACGGCGGCGGGTTGCATTTGGGCCATCAGGGCCGGCGTGAGCGGAGTAAAGCTGCGGGCACCATGAGTGACACTGTCCACGCCGTCCGGCAGTTCGGGTGCCTTCAGCTTCAGCAACTGCTCGACCACGGCCTCATGGCGCAGGGAAAACTTGCCCTCGTTATGGGTCACCACCAGTACTTCAGGGTCGCCGTTAATGCCGGCCCTGAGTTCGGCCAGCCGCCGCTCCAGCTGGCCCAGGGCCCGTTCGCCCCCGTCGGCGGCACCCAGCTCGCCGGCCAGGCTACGCACCCTGGCGCTGAAGGCTGACCAGTAGTCGTCTCCCTGCAGGGTCACATCGCGCACCGGAGCCACCGTTTCCAGCTGTTCTCTACTGCCACCCTGCCGGCCTGTGATCAGGATCAGGGACGGTTCGGCCGCTTTGAGGGCATCAATATCAGGCTCTTTCAGACTACCCGCATCGTTGAAGGCGGCACCGGTGTAGGCCGACAGGTAGGCGGGCATGGCCTGTTTGGGCACGGCCACCACCTGCTTGCCAAGGCCGAGGGCGTCGAGCGTATCCAGGCTGCCGTGGTCAAAGCTAACGATACGGGCCGGTGCGGCGGCCATGGCCAGCTGGCTGGCCAGCACCAGGCCGGCGGCCGACAAGACGGTTGCCAATTTCATCAGAATCTCCTTTGCGCGCTGTTTGTTATCAATAATAATTCTCATTATTGCATGATTAACAGGCTCCGTTTGCGCCTGAATGTGGCACTGTTCGTTGCAAAAACAGCAACGGCGAAACCGAGTACCCATACGGGCAATAAAAAAGGCCGGTGAGTTTGCACTCACCGGCCTTTTCCGTTCAGGAGGTTATTTAGCCTCGTTGCTCGTCGGCAATGCAGGCCGCGGCGGTAAACAGCACGTCGGTGGAGCTGTTCAGGCCGGTTTCGGCAGAGTCCTGCAGCACGCCAATAATAAAGCCCACGGCCACTACCTGCATGGCCACCTCATTGGGAATGCCAAACAGGCTGCAGGCCAGGGGGATCAGCAGCAGCGAGCCACCGGCCACGCCCGAGGCGCCACAGGCCGACACCGCCGCCACCACGCTCAGCAACAGGGCGGTCATGATGTCCACCTCAATGCCCAGGGTATTGACCGCCGCCAGGGTCAGCACGGTAATGGTGATGGCGGCCCCACCCATGTTGATGGTGGCGCCCAGGGGAATGGACACCGAGTAGGTGTCTTCGTGCAGCTTGAGCTTTTTGCACAGCTCCATGTTCACCGGAATATTGGCGGCGGAGCTGCGGGTGAAGAAGGCGGTCACGCCACTTTCACGCAGGCACTGCAGCACCAGCGGATAGGGGTTACGTCCAATCTTCAGGTACACCAGCAGCGGGTTCACCACCAAGGCAATGATCATCATGGCGCCAAGCAGCACCGCGAGCAGCTGGGCATAACCCCAGAGCGCGTCAAAACCGGTGCTGGCGATGGTATTGGCCACCAGGCCAAAAATGCCCACCGGTGCCAGGCGAATAACAAACTTGACGATGGCCGACACGCCCATCGACAGGTCGCCCAGCAGGGTCTTGGTGCTGTCGCCGGCATGGTGAAATGCCAGTCCCAGGCCCACGGCCCAGGCCAGCACGCCGATAAAGTTGCCGGTCAGCAGGGCATTTACCGGATTGTCGACAATGTTGAACACCAGGGTCTGCAGCACTTCGCCAATGCCTTCGGGGGGCGACGCTTCGCCGCCATGGCTCACCAGCACCAGCTCGGTGGGAAAGGCAAAGCTCAGCAGCACGGCGGTGAGTGCGGCGGCAAAGGTGCCCAGCAGGTAGAGATAGAGAATGGGCCGAATGCTGGTCTGCTCGCCTTTCTTGTGATTGGCGATGGAGGACATCACCAGCACGAACACCAGCACCGGGGCCACGGCCTTGAGCGCGCCCACAAACAGGCTGCCCAACAGGCCGGCCGACTCGGCCGCAGAGGGAGCCAGCACCGCCAGCAGGGCACCGGCCACAATACCGATCAAAATTCGAGTTACCAGGCTGCCGCCATAGACCATGCGCAGCATCAGAGGTTGGGTTTGGTTCATAGTCATCCTTTGTGGCCTGAGAGCCATCTTATATCCTAAAAACCACGCAACTCTATAGCATGACCGCTCACAAACAAACCAAAAATGCAATATTTTGCAATACATGACACAGTTGTAGCGCCTGCTGCCCGGCTTTATCAACACCCCCATCGAATCGATTTTCTTCGCTTGAATCCCTCATGCCCCATAGGCGACCCCTTGGGACCGCGCGGCACAAATAAGTGCCAGACAATTATCGCTCGGGGTCACCGGGCAGCAGCCAGCGGGCCAGCCTGGGTTTGAAATGGCCGAAGTCCGGCGTGGTTAACTCCGGATCCTTGCCCTGATCATCCAGCCGGCGCACGCGAATGGCCATGTCCAGGTAAGGACTGGCTTCCATTTGCTCCACCTCTGCCGCCGACATGTTGCCGCCCTGCAGGATCAACGAGTCCAGGGATGCCTGTGACAACTGTGCTCGATAGTCCGGGTCCACCGTGACCAAATATCGCTTGGCAGCCACATGCAGGCGAATGGGCTCGATGATCTCGGCGGGAAAAAACGGGGCCAGCCAGGCCGAGGCCGACTCCTGATGACGATTGTCCGTTCCCGACATCAGCACTTCCGGCGGCAGCTTGTTGGCATAGTGGCCCACATCATGGAGCAGGGCCGCCAGCACCACGGCCTCACTCTCTCCCTGCCGCTCGCCCAGCCAGGCCGCCTGCAACATATGCTGGGCCATGGTCACTTCTTCGCCCAGGTAGGAGTCGGCGCCATGGAGCGTGAAGATAGCTTCGATCATGTCGAGAATATTCTCCCGGGTCGGGGCCTGGTTCAGCATGATTGGGCTCCTGACTGATACAGGGAGGAGTAGAGCCCGTCCAGATCGCTGTAGGCGCCCTGCAGATGACGGCGACCGCCATCGGTAAAGGCGGTGCGGGCATGCATCACTCGCGTGTTGTCAAACACCAGGCAGTCGCCGGGCTCCAGGCGAAAGGTGAGCGCCAGCTCCGGGTCAGACAGGACTTCCGCCCAGAGCCGATAGGCCTGGTAGAAGGCCCGCTGCTCATCAAACGGCAACATAAAGGGAGCAATGGAGCGGTTGTTGTAACGCACCTTGAGCACATTGCCGGCCTGGTCGGTTTCGATAAAAGGCACTCGGCTGCGCAGATCGGCCTGGCCATCGCTGAACCGATAGGGCAGTCGAACCTGAGTCAGCAACTCAAATGCCTCGGGGTACTCTTGCCGCAACATGGCAGCCGCCTGAAAGCCGTCGACCAGCAGATTCTCGCCGCCGTCCACCTCATTGGCCAGGCAATGCAGCAGCTGTATGCCGGGCACCGGATCCCGGTAGGGGTTGTCGGTATGCGGGCCCAGTCCCAGGTTGCTGAATGCCAGGTTGCTGGGTGAGACCACGGTCTGCACGTCAAACAGGCGGCCATAATTGGTTTCCCGCACAAAGCCAAAGGTCTCGATGACCTTTAATACCTGTCCCGGCTCACAGGGCACGCCCCGCAGCAGCACCAGTCCGCTGTCGGCCACGGCGGCCAGCGCCCTTCGGCGCGCGTCATCCTGACTCTGATAGGCCTGCCAGTCGACGGTGGGCACTTGAAAGTCCTCCCCTCGCCACAGGGTTTTTCCAGACCAGCCTCTGTCGTCCTGCTGGCTCACCAGGCCGTCCTGGTGCAGTCGTGCCAGCGAATAATGCAGCCGGCGGTCATTGCTCAGCCGAATCACCAGTTCGTCGTCCTGCCGCTCCACCGACTGGATGGTGGCCTGCCAGTCCAGATCCAGCACCGAGATCAGCCGCTGGCCATTGGCATGCCGTCCGGCAGGATCATGATCCTGCAGCCACAAAACATCGAGCCGGGTCACCCGGCCGTCATGCCAGTTCAGGGTCAGGCTGTTCTGCTCAAATTCGAAGTCGTTCAACATATGGTCGCTCCCTTTGGTTTGTCGCTACTCTAGCGACGCGGCAGCGTCGGCAACATCGATCATTTCTGTGGCTTGGCCTTAGAAATGCTGAAGCCCATGTCATCAAAACGTCACTCATTCCGGGTACTAGGGAGTAGCCCCGAGCACGCCCATTTGGCCGTGCCTTGTCCGTAACAACTGATTCAGGTCTGAAAGGTGATGCAATACAAAACCAACCGTTTACCTCCCCTCAATGCCCTGCTGGCCTTTGAGACTGCCGCCCGCTATCAAAGCCTGACCCGGGCCGCCGAAGAACTGTGCGTAACCCAGGGCGCCATCAGCCAGCGGGTAAAACAGCTTGAAGACTTTCTGAATGTCAGGCTGTTCATTCGCAAGGGCAGCCGCATCGAACTCACCGACGAGGCCCGGTCCTATCTGCCGCTGTTAAGCTGGCTGTTTGAATCCCTGAAGAAGGGCACGGACGATCTGTTTCACGGCGAGCAACAAACCCAGCTGACCTTGCGGGTGGCCCACAGCTTTGCCGAGCACTGGCTGATCCCTCGGCTGGCCCGTTTTCGCGAGGCTTACCCGGGCATACTGCTGAGGCTGCTGGCCACCAACCATGCCATACCGGACGAACCGGGCGAGGTGGATGCGGAAATCATCAATGGTTACGGCAACTGGCCGGATCGGGACGCCGAGCAACTGACCAACGACGACTGGGTAGTAGTGGCCAGTCCGTCACTGCTGGTGCACTACCCCGCCGATGCCCCGCTGCATTTGTTGTCTTCCTACCCCAAGCTGGGATGCTACGGCTACCGTGAAGGGTGGCGGGACTGGTTTCGGCAGCAGGATCCTCAGCAGGGCTATACCATGCCGCCGATGGAATTTAGCACCTCCAGCCTGGCCATTGCCGCCGCCCTTCAGGGGCTGGGCCTGCTGCTGGTGCGCTACCCACTGGTCAGGCAGTTGCTGGCCCGCCGCGAACTGATCCAGGCCCATGCCTACCGCATGCCGAGCCAGAGCAACCACTTTCTGCTGATTCCGCCCCACAAGCGGGAGCTGGAAAAAATTCGAGTGTTCAGACACTGGCTGCTGCAGGAGCTGGAGCAGGAAAATGCCGCCAGGTAGGAAATCGTTCGAGTCTTGCCCCGGTTTTGCTAAGGCTCTCCCTTAGCAACCCTGCCTGCAAACTCGAAAAAAGGGCGTACCTGCATCAAAAAACCGTCACGGCCCCCGGTTAATCTCACTGGCAATCCCCATACCGTTAGTGAGACGTCGATATGAACTGGAAGCACAGCCTGGCCGGATTACTCCTTATCTCCGGCACCACCCTGGCTCAGGCCGAAACCCTGAAGACCCCCTACTGGCTGGAATATAACGGCAAGGAATCCCTCGACCCCATCTCTACCACCCGCTATTACGATGCCGTGCAGGTGCTGTACAACCGGCTGGTGCGCCAGGGCGAACAGGGCGAGCCGGTCGCCTCCCTGGCCAGCGGCTGGAGTGCCAATGACAGCGCCGACCAGTGGACCTTTACCCTGCGCCCAAATGTCAAATTCCACAATGGCAACATCATGACCGCGGAAGACGTGGTCTACAGCTTCAACCGCATTCTGGATCCCCAGCGTGACGCACCGGCCCGCGCGGCCCTGTCGATCATCAAGCAGGTCACCGGCACCGAAGACGGCAAGGTGATTTTTACCCTGAACCAGGCCCATGCCGACCTGCCCATCCTGCTGATGGATTACCGCGCCAAGATAGTGCCGGTAGGCTTTGATGAGGATCCGGCCCTGATGGGCGTGGGTACCGGTCCTTTCAAGCTGACCAAATTCCAGCCCAAAGGCACCACCTCCTTTGATGCCTTTGCCGACTACTGGGAAGGCAAACCCAGGCTGGATGGCATGGAGCTTATCGCCATTGCGGATGAAAACGCCCGTACTCAGGCGTTGCTGGCGGGCCAGGTCGACTGGGCCGGCTGGAACGGCGTTAACGGCCAGCAGCTGCGCATGTTTGAGGGCAACAAGCACTTTCATTACGACGCCATTCCCACCGGTGACTGGCGCGGCATTGTATTTCGCAACGACGACCCGGCCCTGCAGGATCCCAGGGTCAGAAAGGCACTGCGCCTGGTGGTAGATCGCCAGGAAATGATTCAGCTGCTGTTTGGCAAGGGGGGCGCCACCGTGGCCTGCGACAACCCGGTATGGGCCGGAGATCAGTACCGACTGGAACAAACCTGTGAGCAGGACATCGACGGAGCCAGGGCACTGCTGAACGAAGCCGGCTACCCAAATGGCCTGACCCTGGATCTCTATACCAGCACCGTTGACGGTTACTTTCGACCGATGTCGGAAATTTATCAGCGTCAGGCAGCCCAGGCCGGCATCACCATCAATATTCACACCGTGCCCGCCTCCGATTACTGGAACACCATCTGGATGAAAAAGCCCGCGTTCAATACCGCCTGGGGCCAGCGTCCTGCCGATCAGGTGCTGAGTGAAATTTTTGGCAGTACGGCCCCATGGAATGAATCCGGCTTTAACAATCCGGCCTTCGATCAACTGCTGACTCAGGCCCGGCAGGAGCTGGACAAGGACAAGCGCGCCCGCCTCTATCAGGAGGCCCAGACCATGCTGACCGAGCAAAGCGGAACCCTGATCCCCTTCCACCTGAACAACAACCGGGTGATGCGGGCCAATGTATCAATTCCCGCCGTTGAGCACTTCGCCATTCGCTGGCACCTGGTGGACAAGTCCTGAGCCCTGCGCTTTCCCCCATGCGCCCGAGTGGGCGCATGGCCATTTCGGAGATAACCATGTCCGGTAAATTGATTGTTGTTCTGCTGGATGGTGTCGGTGCCAGCCTGTTCGCCCACTATCGCCATCGCCTGCCCCACCTGCATCACCTGGCCCAGGAGGGCTGCCTGGTGCAACGGCTGGGGGCCGATGCCAACGCCAACTCCATGCCCGCCCGGGCCGGCATGCTGACCGGGGTGAACGCCTCCCGGCATGGCATTTACGCCAACAACCTGTGGAATGGCCAGCACTTTCCACCGGCCTGCGCCGAAGACCTGTGTGCACCCACCCTGGCCGAACTGGCCCGGCGGCAGGGTAAAACCGTCGCCTCCGTCGGCTTTGGCATGGTCGGTGCCGATGATTGCGACTGGTATCTGTCTCCCTGGTGGGAGGATGGCTGCCGGCGGGCCAAGGCGCTGGAGCGGCCCGACATGCATGCTCTGAGCGGTGCTGCGGAATCCCTGACCCGGGTCGCCGCCAATGATCACCGGCTGCTGCAGCAGGCCTGGCAACTGCTTGAACGGCACCAGCCCGACCTGCTGTTACTGGAACTGAACAGCCCGGACTACTGCCAGCACATTTTGGGTGACGACCGGGAGCTGGTGGCCTGGTCGCTGGAGCTGGTCGATGCCCAGCTTGGCAGCCTGCTGACCCGGTTGCGTGAAAGCGGACTGGCCGACCAGTACCGCCTGGCCATCGTCAGTGACCACGGCCATGCCCCGGTGCAAACGGCGCTGGTGATAGAGCACATTATTCCGGGCGCCAATGCCCATTGTGACGGGGGCCTGCTGTTTGTCGCCTACCGCAGTGCCGCCGAGCTGGATGACATCGGCAGCAAACTGCTCGCCCATGGCGTGACGCGGCTGGATGGCTCGCAATACCTGCCGGCAGCCCACACCGGCCAGCTGGCCGTATTTGTTGCCCCGGCCCACACCAGTTTTGAGCCCGCCGCCAAACACACGGGGAATGCCGCCGTGGCCAGGCCGAAATACGTGTCCACGCACGGCATGGGCCCGAACCATGCCGAAGACGAGCGCATCGCTATCTTTGCCGGGCCCGGAGTACCGGCCCGGCACATTCCCTGGGCGGATTCGCTGAGCGTGACGCCGACCCTGGCCCGGCTGCTGGGCATCACTTATCAATTCGCAGAGAACACCCATGTTGATGCTGTGCTTTAAACGGCTGCTTTACGCCGTGTTCACCCTGGCATTTGTCGCCTGCCTGGTTTTTACGGTCACCGAGGCACTGCCGGGGGATTTCTGCACCGGCTACCTCGGTCGCAGCGCCACCGACAACAACCTGGCCCTGTGCCGGGACAATTTCGGCCTGAGCCAGCCGATGCAGGAGCGCTTCCTGTCCTGGAGCAGCCACCTGGCCGAGGGCAACTTCGGGCTTTCCCTCTCCAGTGGCCGGCCAGTCAACGATGAACTGCTGCCCCGCCTCGCCAACACCGCCCTGCTGGGCGGACTGGCGGCCGTGCTGGCGATTCCGCTGGCCCTGCTGCTGGGCATGGTCACCGCCATCTATCGGGACTCCTGGCTGGATAACCTGGTGTCCGGCACCACCCTGCTGGCCATGACCATTCCCGAATTTATCACCGCCACCCTGCTGACCCTGGTATTTGCCGTCTGGCTGCCCTGGTTTCCGGCCATCACCCTGGCGGATGCCCATGCCGGGCTGGATGTACTTCTGCCCAATGCCTGGCTGCCGGCCCTGACCCTGGTGCTGATCAGCACCGCGCACATGATGCGCATGATGCGCAGCAGCACCATAGACGTGCTGTCGGCAGGCTTTGTCAGGATGGCCCGTATTCGGCGCATTCCCACCGCCAGCCTGCTGCTGCGCCATGTGCTGCCGGCCGCCGTATTGCCGACCATCACCCTGTCGGCCATGACGGTCGCCTGGCTGCTGGGCGGAGTGGTGATCATCGAGCAGGTCTTCAACTACCCGGGCATTGGCACCCTGATGATCTCCGCCGTTTACGACCGGGATATTCCCGTGGTGCAGGCCTGTGCCCTGACCCTTTCGGCCATTTATATCGCCTGTAACCTGCTCGCCGATCTCGGTGTTGCACTGCTCAATCCAAAGCTGAGATAACCATGTCATTCGCCCAACGCTTGTCCGGCAGGCCGACCTGCCCTGCCATTCTGTCCCGCCTGCTTAATACTCGAGCGGGCCAAATCGGCCTGTTACTGCTGACCCTGCACCTGCTGGTGATGCTGTTTGCGCCCTGGCTTGTCCCTTATGATTTTGCGGCCGCCGACAGCCTGGCCACGCTGCAGGCGCCCAGTACCGAGCACTGGTTCGGCACCGATCAAATGGGCCGGGATGTATTAAGCCGCACCCTGATGGGCGGGCGCGAGGCCATGATCACCACCTTTCCCGCCGCCCTGTTGGCCGTCGCCTGGGGCTCGCTGGCCGGCCTGTTTATCGCCCTGCGTGGTGGCCGGCTGGAGGATCTGACCCTGCGCCTGGTCGATGCGCTGCTGTCCATTCCCTGGCTGCTGTTCATGCTGCTGATCATCAGCCTGGCCGGCCCCGGCCCCCTGGTGTTTATCATCACCCTGGGTTTTTTCTATGGCATTGCCGTGATTCGCGTGGTGCTGACCGCCGCCAGGGAGGTGCTGTGCCGTGACTTCGTCACCGCCGCGCGCCTGCGGGGCGACGGTGACTTCACCCTGCTCAGGCGCGAAGTCATTCCCAATGTCATGGACGTGATCCTGGTGGAAATCGCCATGCGCTGGTCCTGGATGCTGCTGGCCTTCAGCTCTCTTTCCTTTCTCGGCTTTGGCGTCTCCCCGCCGACACCGGACTGGGGCCTGATGATTGCCGACTCCCGCGGCTTTATGTCCATTGCCCCCTGGGCGGTGCTGGCGCCCATTATCGCGCTCAGCAGCCTGATCATCGCCATCAACCTGACCTCAGACGCCCTGGCCAAGACCCTGGGTATTGATAAGTCTTCCGCTGTTCATTAAGGAGCCATCATGCCCAATACGTTACTGACCATCAAGGATCTGCAGCTCGGTTACCAGGATCGGCAAGGCGATTATCGCGCCGTCCTGCGCGGCGTCAGCCTGACGCTGGCACCGCGGGAAATTCTCGGCGTTGTCGGCGAGTCCGGCTGTGGCAAGAGCACCCTGGCCATGGCCATGCTGGGCCTGCTGCGCGGCGGCAGCCAGGTCACCGCCGGTGAAGTCAGGGTGAACGGGGCCCCGCTCACCCTTAATGAGCATCGCCCGGACACGCTGATTCACCGACACGGTATCTGCCTTATTCCCCAGCAGGCGGGGCAGGCCCTCACGCCTCACCTGACCATTGGCAGCCAACTGCAGGAAATGCTGCGCCTGCACCAGGGTTCCGGGGACCACAAGGACGGCGCCATTGCCCTGCTGGAACAGGTGCGGCTGCCCGCGCCGGCCAGCCTGCTAAACCGCTACCCGCACCAGCTCTCGGGCGGACAGCAGCAACGGGTAGTGATCGCCATGGCCCTGGCGGCCAAGCCCCGGCTGCTGCTGATGGACGAGCCCACCACCGGGCTCGATGCCACCACCCAGGTGCATGTGCTGCATTTGCTGCGGCAACTGCGTAACGAACTGAACACCAGCATCGTCTTTATCAGCCATGATCTGGGCGCCGTCTCCAGCCTCTGCGATCGCGTCGCCGTCATGTATGCCGGCCACCTGGTTGAAATCGCCGACAAGGATGCCCTGATCGCCCACCCTCGCCACCCCTACACTCACGCCCTGCTCGCCGCCTCTCCCGGATATCGGAACCAGGGACTGCCTCCCGAACTGCCCGGTGCCCCGCCCGCCGTCGGCAGCCGGTTCGAAGGCTGCCCCTTTGCCGGACGCTGCGCGAGCGTTCAGCCCAAGTGCCGGCAACACATGCCCTCGCTGTCGGCACGGGAGGGGGTGGCCTGCCATTTTCCCCATCAGGTCACGACGGATCTGCCGGCCACCGGGCACACACCGCCGAGGCCGGACTTGAGCCAGGACACGCCCCTGTTGCAGGTCAGTGAGCTGGCCATTCGTTACCAGCGTCCCGGCTGGCTCGACAAGTGGCGGCGGCACACCGTCATCAATACCGTGGACGATGTCAGCTTCAGCCTGAGCCGGGGACAAACCCTGGCCCTGATTGGCGAGTCCGGCAGTGGCAAGTCTTCCATCCTGAAGGCCATCGCCGGCATCAATCCAATTCAGGCCGGGCAAAGCCTGCTCAACGGCGACGTGCTTGGCGCAGGAATAGAGACCCGAACCCGAGCGCAAAAGCGCAATATTCAGCTGATTTTCCAGCACCCGGATGCCGCCCTGAATCCACGGCTGACCCTGTTTCAAAGCCTGGCCCCGGTGCTGCAGACCTGGTTTGGCCTGCAGGGGGACGAATGCCGAAGGCAGGCGGGCCGGCTGCTGCAGGAGGTCAAACTCAACCCCGACTACCTCGACAGGCTGCCGGGGCAGCTGTCGGGCGGAGAGCTGCAGCGCGCCGCCATCGCCCGGGCCCTGGCGGCCAGGCCCGGGCTGCTGCTGTGCGACGAAGTCACCTCGGCACTGGATGTGTCGGTACAGGCGGCCATTCTGCGGCTGCTGGCCCGGCTGCAGCGGGACAGAAATATCGGCATTCTGTTTATCACCCATGATCTCAGCCTGGTCAGGCATTTTGCCGACAAGGTCGCCGTGCTGTACAAGGGCAGGCTGATGCAGCTTTGCAGCACTCGGCAACTGCAATCGGGCCCGCTGCACCCCTATACTCGCCTGCTGCTGAATGCCACCCTGACCCCGGGCACGCCGCTGCCGGCCGCCGACGCGGACGTCGCCCAGGAGCCGGGCCTGCCGGCGCGAGGGTGCGCCTTTCAGGGCCGTTGCCCCCATGCCAGGCCGGGCATCTGTGATCAACGATTGCCACCGATTCAATCCGGCGAAAATGGCTGGCTGCGCTGTCACCTGCCACCGGAAACACTGGCAGCGGAGGCTCCGATGACCCAAGAAGTTTTGCCTGAGCCCGTGACCTTGGGCTTCCCTGAGCGGAAATCGGCGCCATTGAATGTCGTTTGACTCCTTTCTTGCCGGGCCTGCTAGGATAGAGACACGCCGTTTTCGCCGCCATGAAAGGACTCTTGATGCGCCCGTTTCTTTGCCTACTGCTGTTGTGTGTTGTGCCGTCCGTGGCGGCTCAGCTTTCGCCCTCAAAGCAAGTGCCCGCTTCGCTGCAACCCTGGGTAGAGTGGGCATTGCACGGCGAAACCCAAGCCCGCTGCCCGCTGCTGTACCGGCAGCACACCGAGCGCCGCTGTGCCTGGCCGGGACGGCTGGTGCTCGCACTCACCAATGACGGTGGTCGCTTTGAGCAGGGCTGGCAGCTGGATGACGCCGCCAGCATTCCCCTGCCCGGCGACCGCGAGCACTGGCCCCAGGGCGTGACGGTTAACGGCGAGCCCGCCGCCCTGACCGAGCACAAGGGCAGGCCGGCGCTTTTTCTGCCTGCCGGTGAGCACCGAGTGGCAGGCCACTGGCAATGGGCCCGGCTGCCGGTCAGCCTGCAACTGGACGCCGGCACCGGCCTGCTGGCACTCAGCCTGAATGGCCGGGACATTGCCGCCCCCGAGCTGGATCAACGGGGCCGGCTGTGGCCGGCGCGGCGCGATCTGGCCCAAACGCCCGCGGCCAATACCCTGGATATCAACGTATACCGCCATATCGACGACGACATTCCCCTGCGGGTAAATACTCGCATTGAGCTTAGCGTGGCCGGGGAGCCCAGGGAGTTACTGCTGGGCCCGGCACTGCTTGAGCACCATATACCGCTGACGCTGAACAGCCCCTTGCCCGCCCGGCTGGAGCCGGATGGTCGCCTGCGCATACAGGCACGGCCGGGCCGCTGGCAACTGCAACTGGCCAGCCGGCATCCCGGCGAGGTCGGTGCCCTGACATTGCCGGTCATTCCCGCCCCCTGGCCCGAGGAGGAAGTCTGGGCGGTACAGGCCTACCCGACATTACGACTGGCTGAGATCACCGGCCCCCCGGCAAGGGATGCCAGCCAGAGCGGCCTGCCGCCCGAATGGCAGTCACTGCCCGCCTTTCGCATGATACCGGGCAGCACCATGAATTTTCGCGTGCTGCGCCGGGGCAACCCTGAATCCGAACCTGCCCAGCTGGCCCTGCGTCGGGAGCTGTGGCTGGACTTTGACGGTGGCGGCTACACCCTGCAGGACGAATTCACCGGTACCCTTGGCCACCACGCCCGGCTGAGCACGCCCCTTGCCCTGGGGCGAGTGTCGGTCAATGGCGAGCCCCGACTGGTGACCGAGCTTGAGCAGGGCCAGCCCGGTGTTGAACTGCGCCCGGGAACACTGAGCCTGATGGCCGACAGCCGACTCGGCCATCACACCGGCACGTTGCCGGCAGTAGGCTGGGATCTCACGGTGCAACGCTTGAGCAGCCGGCTGCACCTGCCGCCGGGCTGGAGTCTGCTGGCGGCCTTTGGCATGGACAACACACCCCATACCTGGCTGCAACGCTGGACCCTGCTGGACTTGTTTCTGGTGCTGATCGCCGCCGTCGCGGCATTTCGGCTGTGGGGCTGGCACTGGGGCCTGCTCACCCTGCTGACCCTGGGGCTTATCTGGCATCAACCTTCGGGGCTGGGACCACCGCGCTGGGTCTGGCTACATCTGCTGGCGGCCTGCGCCCTGCTCAAGGTGCTGCCGGTGGGCAGGCTGCGCCACTGGGTGGCAGGCTACCGGTTGCTGGCATTGTCAGTGCTTACCCTTATTGCCGTTCCCTTTATGGTGGACGAGCTGCGCACCGCCCTCTATCCGCAGCTGGCACGGCCGGGTGCGGTGGCGCCCGCCGCCGTGGCCGGCAGTCCGCGCCAGGCCAAAACCGAGGCGGAAGCAGTGGCCGATGAGATGATGTCGTTAGCGGATGCTCCCGTTCGCGAGCCCCTTCCCCGGCTGGATCCGAATGCCCTGGTGCAGACCGGCCCGGGGCTGCCGGACTGGCAGTGGCGCAGCGTGGAGTTCGACTGGAACGGCTCGGTCACGCCTCAGCAACAACTGCGGCTGGTGCTGTTGTCGCCCACGATCAACACCCTGCTCAACCTGTTGCGAGTGGCATTACTGTGCCTGTTGGTGCTGCGCATGGCGGGCGTGAGTGTCGGCCGCGGCAAGGGCCTGTATTGGCAACAAAAACTGTGGAGCTGGCTGCCCGCCCTGCTGGTGCTGCCGCTGTTGGCGCTGCCCCAGCAGGCCAGGGCGGAATTTCCCCCTGCCGAGCTGCTGGCGGAGCTTAAAACCCGCCTGCTGGCCCCTCCCGAATGCCTTCCCCAGTGTGCACTCACTAGCGAGATGACGCTTACCGCCACACCACAGTGGCTGACCCTGGCCCTTGAGATTCACACTCAGACCGGCATGGCCATCCCCCTGCCGGCGCAACGGGATTCGTGGCAGCCACAGCGAGTACGACTGAACGACAGGCCCGCGCGCGGTTTGTGGCGCAACGCCGAAGGTGTATTGCATCTGCCACTGCCGGCGGGCATTCACCACATCGAGCTGAGCGGTCCGCTGCCGCCCCAGAGCCGGCTGCAGTTGCCCCTGCCATTACCCCCCAAGCGGGTGAGTGCTCGGCTGGACGGCTGGCGGTTACAGGGCCTCAACGACAATGGTGTGCCCGAGGGCCGGCTGCAGCTCACTCGCCTTGACGCCGATGGCCGACCGGATAACACAGGGTTAAAACCCGGGGCGCTGCCCGCCTTTGCCCAACTGAGCCGCACCCTGCAATTGGGGCTGGACTGGCGGGTAGACTACCAACTGGTTCGCCAGAACGGGCTGGAGCAGGCCCTGCGCCTGGACATACCACTGCTGCCCGGTGAGTCGGTGCTTACCGACGGCATCAGGGTGGTAGACGGCAAGGCACAGATCAGCCTGGCCGCCGGCCAGCGCCAGCTGAGCTGGCAGTCGGCGCTGGATCGCGCAGGCACCCTCACCCTTGAGGCACCAGCCACTCAAGGCTGGACCGAAACCTGGCGGCTGAATGCCAGCCCCATCTGGCATATCAGCAGTCGAGGGCTGGCTTCGGTGCATCCTCGGGGCAGCCCCCTGCCCGAGTGGCGGCCCTGGCCCAGCGAGCGGCTTACCCTGGCCATTACCCGACCCGCCGCCGTGCCCGGCCAGACCCTTACCCTGGACGCCAGCACCCTTCGAGTACAGCCCGGCAAACACGCCACCGATGCTCACCTTGAGCTTATTCTGCGCAGCAGCCAGGGAGGACTGCATACCCTGCAATTGCCCGAAGGCGCCGAGCTGCAGTCGGTCGCCATTAATGGCCGTAACCTGCCGCTGCGCCTGAGTGAGCGCACGCTTACCCTGCCGGTATCACCGGGCACGCAAAACGTACGTGTGCATTGGCGGCAAGCGCCGGGCATCGGCACCTTGTTTACCACGCCACAGGGGCAGCTCAATGTCGACAGCGTCAATCACCGCCTTGAACTGACCCTGGGCCAGGATCGCTGGGTGCTGTTTGCCGGCGGCCCCCGGCTGGGGCCGGCGGTGCTGTTCTGGAGCCTGGTGGCCATTACCCTGTTGCTGGCGGCGGGGCTGGCCCGGCTGCCGCTCACGCCGCTGCGCTTTCATCACTGGCTGCTGCTGGGCCTCGGGCTGACTCAGATTCCGCTGTGGATGGCCGCCACCGTGGTGCTCTGGCTTGTGGCCCTGGGGCTGCGCCAGCGCTGGCAACACCAGCAGGCCGGCGCCTGGTTCAATCTGGCACAAATAGGCCTGGTACTGTTGACTCTGGTGGCGCTGGGCTATCTGTTCACCGCCATTCAGCAAGGGCTGCTGGGCCTGCCTGACATGCAGATTGCCGGCAACGGCTCTTATGGCAATCACCTGAGCTGGTATCAGGATCGCAGCGGCGGCAGCCTGCCTACCGGCTGGGTGCTGTCGGTGCCGCTGCTGGTCTACCGGCTGCTGATGCTGGGGTGGGCGCTGTGGCTGGCCTTTGCCTTGCTGGGCTGGCTGCGCTGGGGATGGCAGGGCTTTACCCGCGGTGGCCTGTGGCGACCGCTACAGTTAATGAAAGCCAGACAAGCCGACAAGGAGCCCGGTAAAACACCAAAAGCACCTGAATAGGGTTCAGATGAGATATGCCATGGGGTACCCTTAAACTAGGTACCCCCGAATTTTGCCGAACGAGGATTCGCTCCATGAAAACGCTGCTGGCTTCGGCCATGTTTACCCTGTCTGCCGCCCTTGCCCTGCCGGCCATGGCGGCAGATCCCATTGTGGTCTCTTCCAAAATTGACACCGAAGGCGGCCTGCTCGGCAACCTGATTTACCAGGCCCTGAACAACGCCGGGCTGGAAGTGGAAAACCGCAGCCAGCTGGGTGGCACCCCCATAGTGCGCAAGGCCATTATCGCCGGTGAAATCGACATCTATCCGGAATACACCGGCAACGCCGCCTTTTTTCACCAACAAGAAGACAGCGACGCCTGGAAACGTTTTGACGATGGCTACGCCCTCGCCAAACAGCTGGATTTTGACGCCCACCAGTTGGTGTGGCTGGCCCCGGCCAACGCCAACAACACCTGGGCCATTGCCGTGCGCCAGGAAATCGCCGATGCCAACGCCCTGGTCACCATGTCTGACTTTGGCCGCTATGTCAGCGAAGGCGGCGAGCTCAAGCTGGCGGCATCCGCCGAGTTTGTGTCGAGCCCCGCCGTGCTGCCCGCCTTTCAGCAGACCTATGGCTTTGCGCTGAGCGACAGCCAGTTGCTGGTGCTCTCCGGTGGCAACACCGCCGCCACCATCAAGGCCGCCGCCCTGCAAACCGACGACACCAACGCCGCCATGGTCTATGGCACCGACGGCGCCATCGCTTCCGTGGGGTTGGTGGTGATGGACGACGACAAGGGGGTGCAGCCGGTATACGCCCCCGCCCCCATCGTGCGGGCGAGCATACTTGAGGCACACCCGGAAATCGCCGGCATTCTCGAGCCGGTGTTTCAGTCTTTGGATATAAAAACCCTGCAACAGCTCAACAGCCGCATCGCCATCGGCGGTGAAAGCGCCGAGGCGGTGGCCGCCGACTACCTGGCCGGACTGACCCAGGACTGAGGGAGTATCATGGGAATGAGCATTCAGGGCGTAGGTTGCCGATGAGCGCAGCGAATCGCAACGTGAAGCCAGCTGCGGAATGTTGGAATTAGCTACGCTCATTCGCAACCTACGGCACTAAAGCGGCGACTACATAAACACAGCGCCGTTTGCTACATGGACCCCCGCCTTCGCGGGGGTGACGGCATTCAGCCATTAAGGAGTATGTTTGACCTTACCCAAACCCGACAAGGTCGGTGGCCTGCTGGCCACGGCGCTGGTGGCCAGCCTGCTGGCACTGCCTTTTGTCGGCCTGCAACCCAACCGCATTTTGCCCGGCGAGGCCCTGGGGCTGCTGAGCGCCGCCGGCGTCACCGGATTATGGCCGCTGCTGTTGCTGCCGTTATGCCTGTTTAACCGCGCCCTCCCCCTGCGACTGACGCTTACTGCCGCCGCCCTGCCCCTGCTGCTGTACAGCGCCGGTCATACCGCCAGCGCCTTGCTGGATAATGCCGGCCCCCTGGCCCGGGTCTCCCTGGGGGCGGGTTTCTGGCTGGGCATGTTCTGGCTGAGCCTGCTGATTACCGACACCGCCCTGCGACTGAAACTCGGGCCCTCGGCCCGGTTGGCGCTGGTGGCTGTCCTTACCGGTGCGGTGCTGGCCCTACTGGCTTCGGGTGGCTGCGACGATCTGTCGTTGCTCAGGGAGTTTCACAACCGCAGCGACTTCTGGCAACAGGGTTTACGCCACCTGCAGCTGGCACTGGGCAGTATTATTCCCGCGGTGCTGGCGGGCATTCCGCTCGGAATCGCCTGCCATCGCTCGCCGGGACTACGGGCGGCGCTGTTTCCGGTGCTCAATATTTTGCAGACCGTGCCCAGCCTCGCCATGTTTGGCCTGCTGATGGTGCCGCTGAGCCTGCTGGCGACCGCATACCCCTGGCTGGGTGAGCTTGGCATTCGCGGCATCGGCGCGGCGCCGGCGGTGATTGCCCTGTTTCTGTATTCACTGTTGCCGATCGTCAGCAATACGGCGCTGGGTTTTGACCGGGTCAGCCCGCCCGTGCGCGAGGCGGCCACCGCCATGGGCATGAGCCGGCGCCAGCGGCTGTGGCAGGTGGAATTTCCGCTGGCGCTGCCGGTGATCCTGAGCGGCCTGCGGGTGGTGGTCACCCTTAATATCGGCCTAGTGGCGGTGGCGGCCCTGGTGGGCGGTGGCGGCTATGGCACCTACATCTTTCAGGGACTGGGGCAAACCGCCACCGACCTGGTGATCCTCGGCGCCCTGCCCACCCTGCTGCTGGCGTTTTTGTTCGCCATGCTTATCGATACCCTGATCGCCCTGCAACAAGGCTTTCGCGAATGATTGAAGTAAAAAACCTGAGCAAGCGCTTTGACACCCAGCTTGCGGTAAACGACCTGTCGTTCCGAGTAGACGGCGGCAAGGTCTGCGCCCTGGTAGGCACCTCCGGCTGCGGCAAATCAACCACGCTGCGCATGCTCAACCGGCTGATTGAACCCAGCGAAGGCGAGATCTTTATTCAGGGGCAAAACGTCACCACGGTTCCCGCCGAGCAGCTGCGCCGGCGCATTGGTTACGCCATTCAGGGAGTGGGGCTGTTTCCGCATCAGACCATCGCCCGCAACATCGCCACCGTGCCGCGCCTGCTGGGCTGGAGCAAAACCGACATCGACGCCCGGGTAAGCGAGCTGCTGACCCTGTTCCGGCTCGACCCCGCCACCTTTGCCGGCAAATACCCCCATCAGCTTTCCGGCGGCGAGCAACAACGGGTGGGCGTGGCCCGGGCCCTGGCGGCGCGGCCCGAGCTGCTGCTGATGGACGAACCCTTTGGTGCCCTGGATCCGCTCACGCGGGAGCACCTGCAGGACGAGCTGCTGCATATACAACGACTGCTGGGCATCACCATCATCATGGTGACCCACGATCTGGAAGAGGCCATTAAAATGGCCGATGTGATTGCGGTGATGGACAAGGGCGAGATGCTGCAGATGGACTCTCCGGAGGCACTGCTGCGCAATCCCAAGCCGGGCTTTGTGCAGAGCCTGGTGGGCGGTCAGGACAGGGCCCTGCGGCTGCTGGCCACCCAAACCCTGGCCGATATCATGACGCCGGTCACGCAGCCCGTCGATCCTGTCATGGCGGCCGGCACCAGCCTGCGGGATGCCATGGCCGAGCTGCTCTGGCAGGGCGCCGACCGGCTGACCGTGGTCAATGACGCCGGCGAGCCCGTGGGCGAAGCGACCCTGAGTGCGCTACTGAAACGGGGGGCCGGCGCATGAGCCAGGCCCTTGGCTGGCTGGTGCCGGCGCTGCTGCTGACGCTGCTTACCCTCAACATGGAGGCACTAACCCCGCTGTTTCGCCCGCTGGTGGATGAGCCCGCTCCGGCCATCTACGCCCGGGACAGCTTTGCCAGCCTGCTGGGCTGGCATATGCTGGCGGTGTTTACCGCCATTGGCGCCGCCACCCTGCTGGCACTGAGTGCCGCCGTGGCCGTCACCCGGCCCTGGGGGCGAGCCTTCTTTCCCCTGGCCCGGGCCGTGGCCAACCTGGGCCAGACCTTTCCGCCGGTGGCGGTGCTGGCGCTGGCGGTGCCAGCACTGGGGTTTGGGCTGATGCCCACCCTGGTGGCGTTACTGCTGTACGGCATGCTGCCGATTTTTGAGAATGCGGTCACCGGCCTGCAGCAAATTCCCCCCAGCGTGCGCGAGGCGGCCAGAGGCATGGGCATGACCCCCTTGCAGCAATTGTGGCGGGTGGAGCTGCCCCTGGCCCTGCCCACGCTGGTGGCGGGCATTCGCATTTCACTGATCATCAGCATCGGCACCGCCACCATCGGTTCCACGGTGGCGGCCAAGGGCTTTGGCGAAGTAATCATTGCCGGCCTGCTGACCGACAATCTGGCCTTTGTGCTGCAGGGGGGGATGATGGTGGCGCTGATGGCCATGGTGCTCGACGCCCTGCTTCGCCGCCTGGAGCAACGGCTGACCCCACCGGGCGGGTGAGCCCCCATCGTCACTCCGGCGAAGGCCGGAGTCCATGGCGGGTTGCACCATAACCTGCAAAATAGACCCCCGCCCTCGCGGGGGTGACGATTTTGGGGTTTCGCGGGGTGACGAACGACGAACCGCCTTACGGATTCGCCAGCCCCAAATGCTCCCGCAAGGTGCTGCCTTCATACTCGGTGCGGAACAGGCCGCGCCGTTGCAGCTCGGGCACCACCTGATCCACAAAGTCCTCGATGCCGGCGGGCAGTGACGGCGGCATCAGGTTAAAGCCGTCGGCGCCTTCGTTGCGGAACCACTGCTCCATGCGATCGGCAATCGACTCGGGCGTGCCCACCATGGTGCAGTGGCCGCCACCGGCGGCGAGCCGTCCCAGCAGCTGGCGCACCGTGGGCTGCTCGGTCTCGATAATGCGCAGCACGGTGGCGTAACGCCCCTTGGGACCGGTAAACACCTCTAAAGACGGCAGCGCCGGCACCGGTGCATCCAGCTCCCAGCCGGAGCAGTCCTGGCCCACATAGGTTCCGAGCTGACGCAGGGAGGCATCGGCGGGCAGCAGCTCGTCCAGCTCCCGTTGCTTGGCCTTGGCTTCGGCCTCGGTAGAGGCCACATAGGTCACCAGCCCGGGCATGATGGGCACGTTCACATTGCGGCCGGCGTCCTTCACTCGGCGCTTGATGTCGCGGTAATAGTCCTGGGCCGCCGGCAGATCATAGGCCACGGCGTAAATGGCTTCGGCACACTGGGCCGCCAGGGTACGGCCCTGCTCGGAGGCACCGGCCTGAAACAGCACCGGATGCCCCTGAGGCGGGCGCGGCACATTGAGCGGGCCGTCCACCAGAAAGAACTCGCCCAGGTGATTGATGGGATTCACCTTGTCGGGGTCGGCATAATGGCCGGCACGATCCATCACCAGGGCGTCTTGCTGCCAGGAGTCCCACAGCTTGAGCACCGCATTCACAAATTCCTCGGCCCGGCGATAACGCTCGGCGTGGGCCGGCATGGTCTCGTAACCGTGGTTACGGGCTTCCACGTCAAACATGGAGGTCACCAC
Source organism: Oceanimonas doudoroffii (assembly GCF_002242685.1). Lineage (NCBI taxonomy): Bacteria > Pseudomonadati > Pseudomonadota > Gammaproteobacteria > Aeromonadales > Aeromonadaceae > Oceanimonas > Oceanimonas doudoroffii. Next base: position 82,954 of record NZ_NBIM01000006.1, on the reverse strand, counting down.
GTTCCAGCCCATGCGGCCGTTGGAGATATGATCCAGCGAGGCCATCATGCGGGCGGCGTGAAACGGCGTGAAAAAGGTGCTCGACACCGTGCTGATAAAACCGATGCGGTCCGTGGCCCGGCTCATGGCCGCCATGGCGGTGAGCGGCTCCAGAAACCAGTAGCTGCCGTCCGCCACATTGCCGGTAGACTGGCCGTCGGCAAAGAACACCGCGTCCAACTTGCCCCGCTCGGCGGTTTGCGCCAGCCGCTCGTAATAGCGAATGTCACCCAGCTGCTCTACCGCCGAGTTGGGATGACGCCAGGCCGCCCTGTGATGGCCACAGCCGAACAGAAACAGGTTCAGGTGCATCATGCGTTGATTCATGTTCATCAGTTTTTCACCAGGCCGCCGTCCACCACCAGGTTCTGGCCGGTCACCGAACGCGACCAGGGCGAGGCAAAGAACAGGGTCGCGTCGGCAAATTCCGCCGGCGTGGTCACTCGGCGCAGCGGGGTATTGGCGGCAATGTAGTCAAACACCGCTTCCGGGGTGGCGGCAGAGGCATCTGTGGTGCGCAACAGGCCGCCGGAGACCATGTTGACGGTAATGCCGTCGGGGCCCAGATCCTGAGACAGGGTGCGGGTCAGCGACAGCAGCGCGGCCTTGGCGGCGGTGTAGTCGTGATAGGGCACCACCGGGTTCTGGAACAGGTTGGTGCCCACGTTGACGATACGGCCAAAGCCGGTTTTACGCATGCCGGCCAGGGCCGCGCGGGTGGTGTTGATGGCACCGCCCACCACGCCTTCCAGCTGCTGATTCAGGTGCTCCCAGGCCAGCTCCTGGGCGTGAGTGCGGGCGTCGCCATTAAAGGAAAACGCCGGCAGGGCGTTGTTGATAACCGTGGTCACCGGGCTACCGAAATGGGCCTCGGCCTGATCAAACATGGCCTGCACCGCGGCGGCATCGGTCACGTCGGCCTGAATGGCCAGGGCTTGCTGCGGCGCCTCGGCCGCCAGTGCTTGCGCCGCGTCGGCGCTGCTCAGGTAGTTGATCACCACCCTGGCACCTTCGCGCAAAAAGGCGCGCACCAGATGTTCGCCCAGGCCACGGGCCCCGCCGGTGACCAGCACCAGTTGTTCGTTTAACGGAATGGATGTTTGCATTCTCTACCTCGAAGCTGAGGCGAAGGCATGATGAGGCAGCAATGGCGCAAGGCCGGCAGGCTGACATCCCTTCGCCAGTATGAACTGGATCAGGTTCAACGGGTGTTATCTCAGCCCTGCATTGCAGGACACCCCGTGTCTCGGCAAAGACCATAACATACCCCTGCGCCCAAGAGCGAGAGGCGTGAGGGGGAAGGCGTGAGGAGAAAAAACTCCTTACCAGGCCGTCTGTTTTTCACCTCTCCCTTCACGCCTCACCCCTCACATTTTCAGAAGTTTGGTGAAAAAGGCCCGTGGGTGGATAATAAAGGCCTCGAAAGCAATGGATAACGCCGAGCCGACTATGACCACACTGACCATTACCCGCCCCGACGACTGGCACCTGCACCTGCGCGACGGTGAGCAACTGAAAGACACCGTTCGCGACGCCAGCCGCTATCTGGGCCGCGCCCTTGTGATGCCCAACCTGGTGCCCCCCGTGACCACCACCGAGCTGGCAAAGGAATACCGCGAGCGCATTCTGGCGGTGCGCCCCGAAGGCAGCCGGTTTGAGCCGGTGATGAGCCTGTATCTCACCGACAACACTCAAGCCGAGGAAATTCGCAAGGGCCGTGCCAGCGGTGACATTGTGGCCTGCAAACTGTATCCGGCCGGCGCCACCACCAACTCCGACTCCGGCGTGACCGATGTGAAAAACATCTATCCGGTGCTGGAAGCCATGCAGGAGACCGGCACCCTGCTGCTGGTGCACGGCGAAGTCACCGACTCCCGCATCGATATCTTCGACCGTGAAAAAGTGTTTCTGGAAACCGTGCTGCCCGACGTGGTGCGCGACTTTCCCGACCTCAAGATCGTACTGGAACACATCACCACCGAGCATGCTGTGCACTTTGTAGAGCAGGCCGGCGACAATGTGGCCGCCACCATTACCGCTCACCACCTGCTGTTCAACCGCAACCACATGCTGGTGGGCGGCATTCGTCCGCACTACTACTGCCTGCCCATTCTCAAGCGCAATACCCATCAAGCGGCGCTGGTGCGCGCCGCCACCAGCGGCAGCAAAAAGTTCTTTATGGGCACCGACTCGGCACCGCACTTTCAGCACCGCAAGGAAGCCGCCTGCGGCTGCGCCGGCGCCTATACCTCGCACGCCGCCGTGGAGCTGTATGCAGAAGCCTTTGAAGAGGCCGGCGCCCTGGACAAGCTGGAAGCCTTTACCAGCTTCAACGGTCCCGACTTCTACGGCCTGCCCCGCAACGAAGACACCATCACCCTGGTGAAAGAGTCCTGGACCGTGGGCGAAACCCTGCCTCTGGGCGGCGATAAGCTGGTGCCCATTCGCGCCGGCGAAGAAATTGGCTGGATGGTGAAATAACCCGTTCTCGCCTTGCAAAAACGCGGCTTCGGCCGCGTTTTTTTATGGCGTTTCAGTCCGGTATAAAGTCGGTCCGGCGCTCGGCGATGCGATCCTTGAGAAAGCGGGTAAAGGCCTGCACCTTGGCCGAGCGGTGCATGTCGCCATGGCTGGTCAACCAGAGGTCATGGGCCCATTCCTTCGGGGGCGGCAGCATCGGTTGCAGCTCGGGGGCCAGGGTGGCGTGCCAGCAACTCAGCGCCCCGCAGCCCAATCCGGCCTGCAGGGCAGGAATGAAGCCGGTAAAGTCCTGCACGCGATAGAAAACCTGCTCCGCCGGTACCTTTTGCTCCATCCAGCGCATATACATGCTGCCGGGCCGAGGCTGGGTGGTGCCGATAAAACGGTGTCCGGCAATGTCCTCCAGGGTCGACATGGGACCATGACGACGCAGGTAATCGCGACTGGCGTAAAGGGTGCCCGTGGCCCGGGTCAGGTGCTGTACCACATAATCGGGATCCTTCGGCCTGGATACCGAGCGTATGCCCACATGGGCCTCACCGCGTTCCAGCCGAAAGATTCGGCTGTCGGCGGCGTATTCCAGCCGAATGTTGGGATGCAGGCGCTGAAACTCGGCCAGCAAGGGCGTCAGGTAGGGCACCAGGTTATTGACCGAGGTGAGGATCAGGGTGCCCGCCAGGGCCTCGCTTTCGTCGACCCGGGCCCGCATCACCCCAAAGGCGGCTTCGGCCTGGGCGGCGGCGGCCATCAGGACTCGCCCGGCCTCGGTGGCCACATAGCCCCTGGGGTGGCGATGAAACAGGCGCGCGCCCATTCTCGCCTCCAGGGCGTTGATCCGCCGCAATACGGTGCTGTGATGCACCTCCAGCTGCTGGGCGGCGGCGCTCAGGGAGCCAAGCCGGGCCACCTGATAGGCGGTATAGATTTCGTGCCAGTCATCCACCTGTGCGTTCATGCACATATCCTCTGCACTCACTCTGTTTTTCTTCATTTTTGCACATGGAATACTGAGTTCCAAACCAAGCCCATTCTCTCAGGAGCCAGACCATGCATACCCTAGACGCCATCATGACCCGCCGGGCCATCAAGCATTACGATGCCACCTTTCACATGCCCGAGGCCGATGTGGAACGGCTGTTTCGGCACCTGCTGCAGGCGCCCACTTCCTACAACCTGCAGCACTGGCGCTTTGTGCAGGTGGAAGATCCACGACTGCGCGCCGAGCTGCGCGTTGCCGCCTGGGATCAGGCGCAGATCACCGACGCCTCGTTGCTGCTGGTGCTCTGCGCCGACACTCAGGCCTGGCAAAATGATCCCGGCCATTGCTGGCGCGACGCCCCCGCCGACACCCGCGACCTGATGCTGTCGATGATTCACGACTTTTACGCCGGCAAGCCGCAACTGCAGCGGGACGAGGCGATCCGCTCCGTGGGCATAGCGGCGCAAACCGCCATGCTGGCCGCCAGCGCCATGGGCTACGACAGCTGCCCCATGATCGGCTTTGATGCCGAACGCGTGGCCGAGCTAATTCGACTGCCCCCCGGCCATGTGATCGGCATGATGCTGACCATCGGCAAGGGCACCAGGGCAGCCCATTCCAGGCCGGGGCAACGCTCCCTTGACGCGGTGCGGATCCTGAACCGTTTCTGACCATACGGGGTCGCTGGCCGGCCCGGGGAGAGCAACCATGAACACTCAACACTGGCACGCCCACGGACGCGTGTTACTCGCCACCTTGCTGGTGGCGGGATCCTTCATCATCTCGGCCCGGCTGGCGGCGGTGGCCCCGGCGGCCTCCCTGACGCTGCTGCGCTTTGTGCTGGCCGCCGCCCTGCTGCTGCCCTGGGTACTGCGCCGGGCCGACCGGCGTCGCCAGTTGTGGCGGGCCATGCCCCGCGGCCTGACCATCAGCCTGTTTTATGCGCTGTTTTTCATTTTGATGTTCGAGGCGCTGCACAGTACCACGGCGCTCAATACCGGCACCCTGTTCACCCTGGTGCCGGCACTGACCGGGATCGCGGGCATCTGGCTGCTGCGCACCCGGGTCTCCGCTCGCCAGGGGCTCAGTTACCTGCTGGGCATGCTGGGCGCGCTCTGGGTGATCTTTGAGGGCAGTCCGGACCGGGCGCTGGCGTTGCAGCTCAATGCGGGAGACCGGCTGTTTCTGCTGGCGGTATTCTGCATGTGCGCCTATTCCCTGTGCATGAAGCTGCTGTATCGCAACGACTCGGTGGCGGTGCTTACCTGCGCCACCCTGCTGGGCGGTGCGATCTGGATGGGACTCATGGTCTGGCTGACCGAGACACCACTGCAGTGGCAGGCGCTGGCGCCGGCCGACTGGCTGGCCATGGTCTACCTGGTGGTGTGCGCCACCCTGGCCAGCGGTTACCTCTTTCAGGGAGGCAGCATTCACCTCGGCCCGCAGCGGGTGATGGCCTACACCTACCTCAACCCGGCGGCGGTCGCCCTGCTGCTCTGGCTGTTTGGCGGCGAGCCGGTGGCGGCCTGGCTCTGGCCCGGCATACTGCTCTCCTGCATGGCAACCTGGTGGCTGCAACAACATGCCTCTTCCCGGCCCATGCCCGCTGCACAGAGGGCCGAGCACTGAGCACCGCCACATTGACAACCACGCCGCCGGCCCTTACTCTCGATTCGCTATTCCTGGGGGAGCCCAAACGGGCTGAGACTCCGCCACACCGGCGGTAACCCTTAGAACCTGATCCGGATAATGCCGGCGAAGGGAAGGAAACGAACGATCCCGCACAACCCCGATCCGTCCCGCCTTCCCTTCACCCGTGTTTCCGGCCATTTAGTGCTCTCGGGAGCAAAGGGAGAACACATGCTGGACACTACCACCGCCATTTTATGGCTCTGTTTATTTGCCGCGGTTTTCGCCATTCCCGGCCTGCTTTACGCCCGCCGGCAAAATGACAAACCGGAAGACTTTATCGTGGCCCGCAACAGCCAGGGCGGCAGCGCCACCATGCTGACCCTGCTGGCCACCACCATGGGCACCTGGATTCTGTTTGGTCCGGCCCAGGCCGCCACCTGGGGCGGCATTGGCGCCATTACCGGCTACGCCCTTGGGGTGCTGGCACCCCGCCTGGTGATGATTCCGCTGGGCAAGCGCATTCGCGAGCTGATGCCGGAAGGTCACACCCTCACCGAGTTTGTGCTGGGCCGCTATGGCCGCGGCATGTACGGCTTCGTGCTGGTGATCATGCTGTTCTACATGTTCATCTCCCTCACCGCCGGCCTCACCGCCATCGCCCAGATGGTGGCGCTGCTGGCGCCGGTGCCGCTGTGGGCCACCGCCGGCATTGTGATGGTGGCCACCCTGCTTTACACCCTCTATGGCGGGCTGCGGGTCACCATTTTCACCGACAGGGTGCAAATGCTGGTGATACTGCCGTTTTTGCTCACCCTGATCGTGCTGGGCTGGCAGGCCACCGGCGGCCTGGCCCCGGCCCTGACCGGCCTGCAGGAAAAGGCTCCCCACCTGCTTGATCCGCTCGACACCACCGGGCTGAAATCGGGTCTGACCTTCTTTCTGGCGGTGGTGCTGACCGGCCTGTTCTATCAGGGCACCTGGCAGCGGGTGTTTGCCGCCCGGGACAACAAGGTGATTCGCAACGGCTTTATTCTGAGCGGTGTGCTCAGCTTTCCCATCATCTTTATCATGGGTTTGTTCGGCCTGGCCTTTGTGGGCCTGGGCCTGCCCGGCGACGGCTCGGTGGCGCTGTTTAGCGTGCTGATGCCCAACATGCCGCTGTGGTTTGCCATTGGCCTGTTGCCCTTTGGTCTGGCACTGATCATGAGCAGCGCCGACTCCACCATCAGCGGCCTGACCAGCATGCTGGTGGTGGACCTGCGCCGGCTGTTGCCCAACACCAGTGTGCACCGCCTGCTGGGGCTGTCGCGCTGGTTGATCGTGCTGGTGTCCATTCCGGTGCTGTATGTGGCCTCTCAGGGCTTCAGCGTGCTCTATCTGTTCCTGCTGGCGGATCTGCTGTGCTGCGCCGCGGCCTTTACCGTGTTCTTTGGCTTTTACAACGCCCGCTACCAGGGCTGGAACGCCATGCTCAGCACGCTGGGGGGCCTGGTGGCCGGCCTGATGCTGTTCCCCGCCCCGGGCGAAGCCGCCACTCACCTGCTGGAGTCCTTCCTGCTGGCCACCTTTGTGCCGGTGGCCATCTCCGCCCTGCTGCTGCTGGTGCCCGCCCGCCAGCCCTTTGACTTTGCCGCCCTGGCCAGCCGGGTACGCAGCCTGGAAAGCTGATTTCGTTTCGTTGCAACCGTTTCGTCGAAAAAATCACCGGCGCGCCGTCAGGCCGCCGGTTTTTTGTGTCTGAAATAGAGGTGCTGCCACCAACAAACGCCGGTACCCGCTGTTACCTGAAGTCCAACGGGCATAAACTTGTTTGATCGACAAACAGGCTCCGTCAGGGATGAAAATAATAATGCACTTGGTCTGCCGGCTGATGCTGGCGCTTTGGCTTATGGCCGGAACCGCCATCGCCTCCCCCGTGGTATTAACGGACCACACAACCACGTCGCCGGCAGAAGCCAACCTGTGGCGGGCCCTGCCCACAGGCAGCACCATCACGGATTTTAACCAGTTGCGTGCCGCCATCTTGAGCGCCGGCACCGTGGCCAGCACCCTGGGAGGCGAAGGTGCCTTTGGCCTGCGCATGCAAGTCACCTCGTTGTCAGAGCAGCCGGGCACCTGGTTTGTGCGCCTGCCCGCCAACTATCTTGATCGTGGCCAGGCCTACTGGCAGAGCGACAATGGCCGCACTGTACCCTTGCCTGGTTTTGGTCAGCGTACGGGGCAAAGTGTGCGGCTGCTGCATCAGCAGGCATTCCCACTGACCCTGAATGCCGGTGAAACCGGCGTGCTGTGGCTGATGATTGATGCCAAAAAATTTCCGGCACCGGTTCAGCCTCACTTTGTGCCGCAATCCCGCTTTTACCAGCAGCAGTTTTTAACCAACGCCGCCACACTACTGGGCACAGGAGTGATGTTCACCCTGGGGCTGATTGCCCTGTTTGCCTACTTTCGCACTAAAACACCGGTCACTCTGGCCTGTGCCGGCTATGTGGGCCTGCACGGCATTGGCTGGTTTGCTGCGTCCGGCGCCTGGGGCTTTATCTGGGGGGAGGGAAACAGCAATCCGGCCTACTGGGGCATGCTGCTGTTTCCCTTTGCCATTGCCTGTGCCAGCCAGTTTACCCGTCTGCTGTTTAACTGCCGGCTGCGACATTCGCGCCTGAACCACTTCTTCCACGGGCTCTCTGTGCTGTGCCTGGGGCTGGGCCTGCTGATGCCCTGGCTGCCCTTTGTGTGGGGCTATCAGGTCTCTCATGCCATCGCTTTGCTGTGGGTGCCCACCGCCATTGTCACCGGCATAATGATGCTGAGCAAAAAGGACTTTCGCGCCAAGTATTACCTCACCGGCAACCTGCTTTACGGCGTGGCCCTGCTGGCCTATATGCTGCTGCACGTTGGCCAGCTCGATCTGGCCGGTTATGCCGAAGGCATGGTGGTGATCGCACTGGCACTGGACTGCTTTTGCATTTTGCTGTCGGTGGCCGAATGGCTGAGCCTGCAGCAACAGGAATACCGCCGCAGTTATCTGATGTCGCGCCGGGACACCCTTACCGGCATTGGCAACCGCCACGCCTTTCATGAGCAGATTGACGAGCTAGGCGACCAGCCTTATGGCCTGGTGTTTATTGATGTAGACGGCTTCAAGGCCATTAACGACACCCATGGTCACGACCAGGGCGATCGCTTTCTGGTGTTTGCCGCCGAGCAGATGCAGACCCACCTGGGCAGGCTGGGCACCGTGTATCGCACCGGCGGCGACGAGTTTTTGTGGCTGGTGCCCATTTGCCACCCCGGGCAGTTGGCCGGCCTGCCGGCGCAGCTGGCACAGCGCCTGCAACAATCCGAAGCGGCATTTCACAGGGCCGGCTGGAAAAATGCCGGTCTGAGCCACGGCATGGCCACCAGCCTGGAAAGCGACAGCCTGTCTCAGTGCCTGTCACTGGCCGACGAGCGCATGTATCAGCACAAACAGGGGAAAAACCATACCCTGGTTCGCCGCCCGTCCTGAATGGTGCCGGTTACCGCGCTGTTTAGCAGGCATGTTTACGTTAAAGAGCCAGTGTATCCGTGAATGAACTTTTTGAATTATTCAGCAATCCGGCCCTGATCTGGGCACCGGGCGTCTCCAGAGGTGTGTGCTTTATCGGCTCGCTGCTGGTGATCCCCTGGCTGGTGTTGCGCATTCCGGAGAATTATTTTTCCGATGACTCTCGCCATCGAGTGCCCTGGGCCAGACGGAATCCGCTGCTGCGCTGGTTGCTGCTGATCCTGAAAAGCCTGCTGGTGCTGGTGTATCTGCTGATGGGCATTGCCATGCTGGTGCTCCCCGGGCAGGGACTGCTGACCATACTGATCGCCTTGGTGCTGCTGAACTTTCCGGGCAAATATCGGCTGGAACGCCGCCTGTTTATGGTGCCCACGGTGCGCAACACCGTGAACTGGCTGCGCAGAAGAGCAGAGCGTCCACCCCTGATATTTGATGGTGAGGCATAACCGACCCTCTTTCTTACAAAAAACGCGCCCCTGATTCGAAGCGCGTTGTTGCTGACCTTCCTGAACAAACGGCCGCGAATGCGGCACCGAGACCTAATTATCACTAATTAATATGTTGGCAAAACCTTCGTCAATTTCGTTATAAAATGACGCTGCCGTTTGAGTGTTGTCGAACCGCTTCCTAGCGTGGTTCGCTACGCAAGCCTTGAAAGATCGTATAACACATGACCAGCATGAGGGCAGAGAATGGCAGCCCGGTTGCGGTTACACCCGCTTGTAGCGCCGTTAACCCCCCTCCAATCAAGAGCACAATCGCAATCAAACCTTCGATCACACACCAGAATATACGCTGGGGCACCGGTGCATCAATTTTGCCTCCAGCCGTGATGGTGTCGACGACAAGTGATCCCGAATCCGACGAGGTAACGAAGAACACAAGCGCCAGAAAAATGGCTATCGTCGATGCTGTCTTGGTGAACGGCAATTCGTTGAGCATGCCGAAGAGAGAGAGCTCGGGCGAGTAGTTGTCGATCACATTGGCTTTCACCAGCGAGGTTTCCGGACTGACGAGGATCTGATCAATCGCGATGCCGCCGAATACTCCCATCCAGATAAAGATGATCAGGGACGGGATCAGCAATACACAGATGATGAATTCACGCACGGTGCGGCCGCGCGAAACACGGGCGATGAACATGCCCACAAAAGGCGCCCATGACACCCACCACGCCCAATAGAATGCGGTCCAGCCTTGGCGGTAGGCGTCATCGGTACGGCCAAAGGGGTTTGATAGCGGAATAATGTCTCTAGTGTAGGCGACAAGTCCCGTCCAGAACCCATTCAAACCAATCAGTGTCGGCCCGGCCAAGAGAACGAAAAGGAAGAAAAGTACCGCGATCCCCATGTTGATTTCAGAGAGGATTTTTACGCCGCCATCAAGACCACGCCAAACCGAAACCAAGGCCACCGCCGTCACCAGAATGATGATAATAACCTGAGCGTTGGTCGAGATTTCCAGCCCGAAAGCAAAGCTGAACCCCGCATTGGCTTGCTGTGCTCCCAGCCCCAAAGACGTTGCCAGACCGAAAAGAGTGGCAAAGACCGCCAGAATATCAATCACATGGCCCCACCACCCCCAAACACGATCGCCCAGAATCGGGTAAAAGCAGGAACGGATCGAGAATGGCAAACCCTTGTTGTAAGTGAAAAGTGAAAGCGCCAGGGCCATAATGGCATAGACGGCCCAGCCGTGCAGGCCCCAGTGATAGAAGGTTGCAGCCAGTCCCATAGCGCGTGCCGCCTCGACGTTTTCGCCGATAATACTGCCGTCTGCTGCAATGGGTGAGGCAACGCCCAAGGGCCCCGAAACGTTCATGTGATAAACGGGTTCAAGCACACCGAAAAACAAGAGCCCAATCCCCATGCCCGCGGCGAAAAGCATCGCAAACCATTCGAGGTAGGAATAGTCAGGCTCGGCGTCTCTCCCGCCCAGCCTCACCTCTGAGATTGGCATGAAAATCAACGCAATACAGAAAACCACAAAGAAATTCACGATGTGCATGAAAAACCAGTCAAGTTTGGTGATCGTGAAATCACGCACGGCCACAAAGGTGGCTCCTGCCTGGTCTGGGAAAATCAATGTTAGGAACACAAAACCGACAGCGGTCAATCCGGAAGTAGCGAATACCGGATTATGGATATCGTACCCAATCGGGCCGAGCTTACCGTCGATGTTGTCCTGTCCAACCTTATAATCCGTTTCGATTTCACCACTGCCGAGTGATGGCTCTGTCATGATTTTTCCTGTCTCCGGGCCTCGGCCGAGCGATGGCACCACAGGCCGACGTTATTGTTGATGGTGATGTAACTTCATAAGCCCCTTGGAATATGAAAATTATAGGCAAGGGGTCAGGTTTTGCCTTCTGCCTTACCGAACAATCCGGCTCACCCGCGACTAGACTAGTGCAGGTTGAAAGTCTCGTGTCAGCGGTGATAGGGCTGGCATGATTGAGCACGCCCCAGCAAGGAGTGATCATGAGCGAATTTGAACGGTTACCCGCCCGCATGGCGGACGTGGGCGGCATTCCGGTGGCCCGCTTGCTGCCGGTGCGCCAGCGCCGGTTGATCGGAGCCTGGTGTTTTCTCGATCACGCCGGCCCCTCGCAGTTTGCCGCCGGCGAGCCGGGCATGCGGGTGGGGCCGCATCCGCATATTGGCCTGCAAACCTTTACCTGGATGCTCGCGGGCCAAGTGTTGCACAAAGACAGCCTGGGCCATGAGCAAATCATTCGCCCCGGCCAGGTCAACCTGATGACCGCCGGCCGGGGCATCGCCCACAGCGAGGAATCGGTGGCCGGAGAACGCACACTGCACGCGGCCCAGCTGTGGATTGCCCTGCCCGTGGCCGACCGGAACACACCGCCCCGCTTTGACCATTACCCCAGGCTGCCAATGTGGTCACAACAGGAGGTGTGTTTTACCCTGCTGGCGGGCGAATACGCGGGCCACAAGGCGCCAACCCTGCTGTTTTCGCCCCTGGTGGGGCTGGATTTACATGCGCGCGAAGCCGCCGATCTTACCTTGCCGCTACGGCCGGATTTTGAATACGGCCTGCTGGCACTGGAAGGCGGCATCACGCTGGCGGGAGAGCACATTGACGCCAACGAATTAATCTATCTCGGCGCGCAGCGTGAACGGCTGGAACTGGCCCTGGAAGCAAACACGCGCGTACTGTTGCTGGGAGGCGAGCCCCTTGCCGAGCGCATTTACATCTGGTGGAACCTGGTGGGTCACAGCGAGGCCGAGATTGCCGAGGCACTGGCCGACTGGCAGGCGGGCAGCCCTCGCTTTGGCACCGTCGAAGGTTTTGACGGTGAGCCCATGCCGGCGCCGCCGCTGCCGGGCGGGTTGCGCTGACCAAGATCACGCCATGGTGTCACTACCCCGCCGCACCGTGAAAGCATTCCACCTTCACGGCGGTCTCACACGGCATCATTCAGACCCATCTCACCATAAAGGATCGCAATGAAGCCAAACATCGCCATTATCGGCGCCGGCCTGGCCGGCCTTACCCTGGCCCGGGAGCTGGCCGACCATGCCAACATCACCCTGTTTGAAAAGGCCCGGGGCCTGGGCGGACGCATGGCTACCCGCCGCCGCGACCGGCACCGCTGGGATCACGGCGCCCAGTTTTTTACCGCCCGCTCCCGCGCCTTCAAAACTCTGCTCAGACCCTTTATCGACAACGGCACCGTGGTGGAGTGGCGGCCCAATATCACCACGCTGAGCCCCCGGCAACCGCCCTACAAGCGGCCCTGGTTCGAACCGCATTACGTTGCCACACCAGGCATGAACGGCCTGCTCAAGGCCATGAGCCCAGGCCTGAACATCGCCCTGCAAACCCGGGTGGATACCCTGAAGCAAGAGGCCGGCAAATGGCGGCTGTTTGATGATCAGAGAGCAGAGCTGGGAGAGTTCGACTGGGTGATCAGCTCGGCGCCGCTGCCGCAAACCGAGGTGCTGCTACCCTTGGCCGCCGACACTTACGCAGGCTTTGGCATGCGGCCCTGCTACGCCCTGATGCTGACGGTGAACGACGGTGATCTGCCGGCGTGGGATGCGGCTCAGGTGAACGACTCCCCCCTACGCTGGATTGCCTTTAACCATCGACTGCCCGGCCGCGACCGCAACTTTGGCGCCGTAGTGGCCCACAGCACCGCCGACTGGGCCGACGCCCATCTGGAAGACCATCAGGAACAGGTGAAACACACCCTTACCGAACAGTTCTGCACACTCACCGGCGTGAGCCCGAATGCAGTGCAGGACGCACAACTGCACCGCTGGCGCTACGCCCAGGCCAACGCCGTGGAAAACGACCCCGAGGGCTATGTGCTCGACGCCGAACGCAAGCTCGCCGCCTGCGGCGACTGGTGCCTGGGCGGCCGGGTAGAGGCGGCCTTTACCAGTGCCCACCGGCTGGCAGCACAACTCATACGGCAAGGGCTATAAACGGCGCACATTTACCAGCATGGGACTGCCGGTGGCCGGATCGGCCATGATGTCGCAGTCCACCTGATACAACTGGCGCACCAGGGCCGGCGTCAGCACCTGCTCCGGGGCGCCGCACGCCACCACCCGGCCCTGGTGCATGGCCACCAGCTCATCTGCATAACGGCAGGCGTTGATCAGATCGTGCACCACCATCACCACCGCTTTACCCCGGTTGGCCAGCCGCCGAATCAGCTCAAACACTTCAATCTGGTGGCCCAGATCCAGCGCCGAGGTAGGCTCATCCAGCAACAGCAGAGGCGTGGACTGGGCCATGGCCATGGCAATCCAGGCCCGCTGCCGTTGGCCGCCCGACAGTCGGTCCAGCTCCCGGTGCTGCAACTCCAGCAAATCCGCGGCGGCCAGGGCCTCGGCCACCACCGCCTGATCGTCTTGCGACCATTGCTGCAGCCAGCCCTGATGGGGCTGGCGGCCAAAACGCACCAGATCGAGTACCGTCATGCCTTCCGGGGCCGAGGTGTGCTGAGGCAACAAGGCCAGCTCCCGGGCCAGCTGTTTTCCGGACTTTTGCCGAATGTCATCGCCTCGCAGCAGCACCTTTCCGCCGACGGGGCGCAGCACCCGCCCCAGGGTATTCAGCAGGGTCGACTTGCCGCAGCCATTGGGACCCACAATGGCGGTTACCCGGCCCGGGCGCAGTTGCAGGTTCAGGCCGTCAAACACCAGGGTACGATCGTGCCCGGCGCTAAGCTCCAGGGCTTCCAGCACCGGCTCGGCGGCCAGCGCGACAGAGGGAGTAAAGGCATTCATGGCCGGCTCCGTTCAGGGGTTAACAACATCCACAGCAGGTAAGGGCTGCCCACCACGGCGGTAACAATGCCCACCGGAATTTCCAGCGGCGCCAGCAGCAGGCGCCCGGCCAGATCCGCCAGCAACATCAGCAGGCCGCCGGCCAAGGCCGAGGCCAGCAGAGGCACACCGCGATGGCGGCACAGCATGCGTGCAATTTCAGGGCCCAACAGCGCCACCAGCCCCACCGGGCCGGCTACCGCCACCGCCAACCCGGTCAGCGCCACCGACAGCAACAGGGTCATGCCCCGCACCCGCCGCAGGTGAACACCCAGGCTCTGGCTGACCGAGGGCGGTAACTGCAGCAAATGCAGCGGGCGGGACAGGCGCAACGCCAGCAGCAGCCCGAGCAGCAAACCAAACATCAGCAACCGGGTGGCCTCGGGGGAACGGGCATTCAGGCTGCCCACCGTCCACGGAAAGGCGGCATTGGCGTCATCAATGGCCACCATGCTCAGCATCAGCTGGGTCAGGGCGCCGGCCACGGCGCCCACCCCCAGCCCCACCACAATAAAGCGGTAACCGCGGGTGCCGCTGCCGCCGGCCAGGGCAAAGACCAGGGCGGTGGCCACCACGGCACCCACCAGCGACATGGCGGACGGAACCAGAGCAGAGGCCATGCCCACCACCGAGGCCACGGCAAAGGCGGTGGCGGCATTGTCGATGCCAATGATGCCCGGGGTGGCCAGGCGGTTGCCGGCCAGGGTCTGCATCAGGCAACCGGACAGTGCAAAGGCGGCGCCGCTGGCCAGCCCCGCCAGCACCCGCGTCAGCCGCAGGTCACGTACCACCAGCTGGTTGAGCGCAGCGCCTTCGCCCCATAACGCCTGCCACACCTCCAGGGGCCCCAGCCGCACCGTGCCCAGCCCCAGGCTGGCGGTAACCGTGGCCAGCAGCAGCACCAGCAACACCGCATTCACGGCCACCGCCCGCCGCGACACCGGCAGGCTGATATCGTGCCGGCCCAGGCTGATAATCCAGTAACCGGGCAGTGGCAAAGACACGAAAGGAGAGTTCATAACGCCTCGGGATTTACATTACAGGGTGGGCAGGCGGCGGCCGCGCACCACGGCGATCAGCACGGGAGCGCCGATAAGGGCGGTCAGCACCCCCAGCGGCAACTCCGCCGGGGCCACCAGCAGGCGCGATACCGTATCGGCGGCAATCACCATCACCGGTCCCAGCAGGGCACTCAGCCACAGGCTGCGGCGAATATCAGGTCCGGCCAGGGCCCGGGCCGCAAAGGGCACCACCAGCCCCACAAAGAGCACGGGGCCGGCCACGGCGGTGGCCGAGCCGGTCAGCAGGGCCACCACCAGCACCGTCAGCAGGCGCACACGCCCGGGATGATGACCCAGCCCGGTGGCCACGCTTTCTCCCAGCGCCAGGGCCGCCAGCGGCCGCGCCAACAACAACATCAGCAACAGCGCCAGCAACAGCGACGGCAGCACCTGCATCAGGGTGGCCAGATCCCGTCCGGCCACGCTGCCGATGATCCAGAAGCGGATTTCATCGGCGCTGCGCTGATCAAATAACAGCACCAGCGAGGTCAATGCCAGCAGCAGGCTGGACAGGGTGGCACCGGCCAGCACCAGCCGCACCGGATCATTGCCGGCACCCTGCAGCCGGGCCGCACTCAGCACCAGCAGGCAGCCGGCCAGGGCGCCGAGCTGGGCCACGTGCACCGACAGGGTGACCGAGCTGGCGCCCAGCAACAGCGCCAGAGTCACGGCAAAGCCGCTGCCGGCACTGATGCCCAGCAAGCCCGGCTCGGCCAGGGGGTTGCGCGCCAGGGTCTGCATCAGGGCGCCGGCGCAACCCAGCGCCATGCCCGTGACCAGCCCCATCAGGGTGCGGGGGCCGCGCAGCTCGGCAAGCACAAATCGGGCCTGCTCATTGCCACCGCCAAACAACACCGCCAGCGCCTGCCCCGGCGTTACTTCGCCCGCCCCCAGCATCAGGCTGGCCACGCATACCGCCAGCAGCAACAGGCCGCCGCCGAGCACCAGCACCGGCAGCGAGCGCCGGGCAGGCGCCCGGGCCAGAGTGTGCATCAGTTTTCGGCCTGTTCCAGAATACGCTCAATGTCATCGAGAATGACTCCGGCGGCCAGCGGTCCGGAGGCACTGGTCCAGACCTGTCCGTCGACCGGCATCACCCGGTTTCGCGCTACCGCCGACAGGCGGGCAAAAGCGGGAGAACTTTCGGCGGCCGCCATGGCGGCGCGGCCATCCTCATTCAGGGTGGCCATGAAAATCCAGTCCTCATCCATCAGCGACAGGTTCTCCAGGCTCAGTGGTGAGCTGTGCGGACGCCCCGCCTTGACGATGCCACCGTCTTGCACGTCAAAGCCAGCGGCGGCCAGCAGGCTGGTGGAAAACAGTCTGGTTGACATCATCAGCGCCCCTTGAGGCATCCAGCGTGCCAGTACCGCTTGACGATCCTGCTCCGGCAGTTGCCGCTGCACCCGCTGCTGCAGGCCTTCGGCACGTTCGTCCAGCCCGGCCAGAACCCGCTTCATGCGCGCTTCCCGGCCCAGGGCCCGGGCATAGGCCAGCGCCTCATTTTTCCAGGTATCGGGCTGATAATATTCAACGTCGGGCACCAGGGTGGGCGCCACCGCCGACAGCAGCCGGTACTGCTCTTCGGGCAGGGTGGAAGACGCCAGGATCAGATCCGGCTGCAGCGCGATCACCGCTTCCAGGTTGGTTTCTCGAGTGGTGGCCACCATGGCCACATTTTCCACCTGCTGCTGGATGTAGCCGGCAACGCCGTCACCGCCCCGAGTGGCAACCGCCCCGACCGGCGTGATGCCGACCGCCACACTGCTGTCGAGGGCACCCTCATAGAGGGTGACCACCCGCTTGACCTCGCCATTCAGGGTAAGGGGTCCATAACGGGTTTCCAGCGTGCGTTCCCCCGCATGGGCCTGGGCGGCCAGCAGGCCGGCAAACATGACAAGGGCACGCAGGGTGCGGGTTACAAACATTGCTGACATAACACATCTCCGGCTGTAGCACGACGAATAGGCCATTCAAAACCGAATAATGATAATGGTTTGCGTTACCGTTTTTCAGGAAAAATGCTGAACATCTGGTTGCATTTTGTGGAACAACACTGGCCCGGTTGGCGTTTTTATGACAGTGGCATGACAGCAAGATTGACATGCGAAAGTCCATATATAAGATGAGCGCATTAATCAGGAAACAGACGTTGCCATGACTTCCGTGCTTTTTGTCTGCCACAGCAATGGGGTGTGTTCACTCATCGCCGAGGCGCTGCTCTGCCATCTGGCGGCCGATCGCTACCGGGTAATGAGCGCCGGCGTACAGCCAACCCAGGCCGACCCCAATGCCCTCGCCGCCCTGCACAAACTGGGCGTCAATACCGAAGGGCTGAACTGCAAGGGGCTGGATGCCGTGGCCGGAGAATATTTCGATATTGTCGTCAGCCTGTGTGAGCAGGCAGAAGCCACCGCCGCCGCCCTGCCCGGCGACCGCTTTATGGCCTGGCACTTCGAGGACGAGCCCTGTTGCTCCCAGGCCGATGCCACCAAGGTGGTTCAGGAAATTTACGAGCGCATCAAACTGCTGGTACTGGTACAGGATCGGCAGGAAAAAAGCCTGTGGTAACCGCCTCCTCTCCCCTTTCCCTGTTCAAGGCGCTGGCCGACGACACGCGGCTGCAGCTGGTGATGCTGATCATGGTCGAAGGCGAGGTCTGCGTGTGTGAAATGACCCACGCCCTGAACGAAACCCAGCCCAAGATCTCCCGTCACCTGGCACTGCTGCGCCGGTGCGGCCTGCTCGCCGACCGCCGCGATTGCCAGTGGGTTTATTACCGGTTGTCGCCGTCTCTGGACGACGCGGCCCTGGGCCTGCTGCAACTGACTCAGGACCGGTATCGGCACTATATTGCACCGGCCCTGGAGCGACTGGTGAACATGGGCAACCGCCCCGTGCGACAGCGCCTGTACTGCTGATCGACCGGGCCGATATTCAGCGCCAGTCGTGGGGCAGGCTATGGCGCAGGTGCGCCAGCAGGGCGGTCACTTTTTTGGGCTGGCGTCCGAACGAATACAGCAAACCCAGCGGCAAGGCCGGCGGCTGCCATCCGGGCAGACAGGCCAGCAGGTTGCCGGGGTGGGCTTTCAGATGCCCCTCGGCAAAGCGCACCGGCAATACCCCTATGCCCTGCCCCCGCACCAGGGCGTCCAGCTGCAGCATGTAATTGTCTACCGTCAGCCGTGAAGGCGGTGGCTGAAAGGCATATTCCCCTTCGGTGTCATGACGCAATATCAGGCCTTCGGCCGCTACTCCCAGCCAGTCTACCCAGGGGTGCGCCGGCAACTCGCTCGGGTGCGCCGGCAATTCACGCCCGGCCGCATAGCCGGGGCTGGCATACAGGCCGCAGGGCCAGCGACACAGCACCTCATGGCGCAGGCCGCAGTCCGGATCCGATCCTAGCCACAGCCAGATCTCTCCCTGTCCCTCATCGGCCCTGGGTGGCCGGGTTTCGGTATGCAGGCTGATGCGCACACCGGGGTAATCGGCCAGAAAACGCTCCAGCGCCAGGGGAAACCAGCCTCGAATAAAGCTGCTGTGTACCCGCACCACCAGTTCACCGCTCACCTCTTCGCGCAGATCGTCCATGGCCTGGCGGCCCTGCTCGGCCAGACGTAAAATCTGCCGGCTGTAGCGCTCAAATAACAGCCCCGCCTCGGTGGCCTGCAGCCGGTTGCCCCGGCGGTGCAACAGCGGCTGGCCAAGGCGGGACTCGAGCTGGCTCAGCCGCCGGCTCAGGGTAGACTTGGGCAAGCCCAGCCGGCGGGCGGCCTCGGTCAGGCTGCCGCAGGCCATGACGGTGGCAAAGCCTTCCAGCTCCAGCAAATCCTGCATGCAAACCTCCACGCAACAAGGAAACAAGCTCCACACGCCAATCCTATCCCAACCGGAAAGGAGGCTAAAAGAAGTGAGAACCGTTCAGGCCAAAAGTGTGAAATTGACACAAGAAAAAGCGGAGTGGCCGGCGCAGTGCCGACCACTCCGAATATCAACGCTCGGCGCACCCCGCGCGTTGCACTACCTCAGAAATCGATGCTGATGCCAAGGTTTACCCTGCGGCCGTCGAGCACGGCGCCATAGGTATCATTGGTCACTTCCTTGTCGGCAATGTTGTAAATGCCGGCGGTCAGATCGGTAGACGGGGTGAGCGCATAGACCAGGCCCGCGTCAAATAAGGTGTAACTCGGCGTGCCATCGCCCATGCTGGTGCGGCTCAGGTAGTCGCTGGTTTCGCCCCGGTAGTTGGCCTGGGCCCACAGGTTGAGCCTGTCGGTGCTCTGCCAGTCGAGGCTGGCATTGGCCATGTGCTCGGGGATTTTATTCAGCGGCTCACCCGCAAACTCACCGGTCTTCTGCTCCGACTCGGTGTAGGTGTAGCTGGAGCTCAGGTGCAGATTCCGAGTCAGGTCATAGTCAAGGCTCAGTTCAACCCCCTGCATCATGGCTTTACCGATATTTTTACGGGTGCTCAGGAAGTAGTAATCGGTTCCCTGAAAATTACAGTTCCAGGCCGACACATTGTTCCTGTTGGTCGTGGAACCATCCGTATCCGTTGAGCACAAGCGGTCTTCCGCAATCTTGTCCTTGAACTCGGTGCGGAACACCATCAGGCTGGAATTCAGTCCCAGTTCCTGGCTCTGATAGACAAAACCGGCCTCGTAGCTGGTGCTCTGCTCCGGCTGCAGATCCGGGTTGCCGATGATCAGTGCCCGCGGGTGAGGCGCAGGTGAACCACCGCCACCGGTGCCACGGCCAAAGCCTTCGGTGGCCTCGGCCAGCCCGGGCTGCTTGTAACCGGTAGACACGCCGCCCTTCAGGGTCCACTCCGGGGTCAGGTGATAGGTGGCATAGACCCGGGGAGACAGGTGTCCGCCAAACAGCTCGTCATCATCGTAACGCAGGCCGGTGGTGAGGTTGAGATCGTCGGTCAGCGACCACTCGGCTTCGGCGTACAGGGCTGCAATCCAGCGATCCACCTGGGCCACGGCGCCGGGCACGCCGGTAGACAGCAGGCCATTGGTTTCGTCGGTAAAGTCTTCAAACTTGTACTGTCCTCCCAGGGTCAGCACATGCTCACGCCAGAAATAGCTGCCTTGGGTGTTGAAAATGGTGACTTTTTCACGCTTGGTCAGATCCTGAACCCGCTCCGACACGTCGTGCTGCACATAGCTGCTGAGCTGCAGATCGCCATAATGACCATCGTGAGACAGCACATAGACGTCCTTGTGAAAGGTGGTTTCGGAGCCGGTGTCGGTGGCCGCCACACTCTTGCCCGGGGTCGTGGTTTCATCCAGGGCGGCGGTATCGTAACTCAGGCCGAATTCGTTGGTATCATCGGGGGTCAGTATCAGTTTGACGCCGCCCTTTTTACGCTTGCTTTCCGGTGTGCTGGCGGCGCTGTCGTCGCCGCCGGCAAAGTCGCTTTCATCCGCCCCCTGCCAGCTGCCGTTGACCTGGGCGCCGAGCAGCCCCGGGATCAGCGGGCCGCCGGCAAACAGGCTGACCTGCTGGGCATCGTTGCTAACGTCATTAAACGACTTGGTGTAATCGGTGCTGATGGTGCCGCTCCAGGTGTCGGCGGTTTTGCGGGTAATGATGTTGATCACGCCGCCCATGGCCTCGGAGCCATAAAGGGACGACATCGGGCCGCGAATTACCTCGACGCGCTCTATCATCGAAATCGGCGGCAGCCCGATTTGCTTGCCGCCGTCGCTGCCGTTGGTATTGACTGCACGGCCCGCCGACACCGGTCGGCCATCCACCAGATACAGGGTGTAGGCCGGCGACATGCCGCGAATGCTGATGTCCTGCGCCTTGCCGCCGCCGGTCACGTAGACGCCGGGAATGTTGTTCACCGCATCGGTGATATCGGTGTAAGCCTTCTTCTCCAGCTCTTCCCGGCTGATCACCGAAATGCTGGCGGGCGCATCGGCAATGTTCTGCTCAAAGCCGGCGGCGGTCACCACCACGGTATCCAGGGCGGTAAACTCCTCGGCCACCGCCGTGCCACCCAGACCCAGCAATGCCAGGCCCAGCGCCTTGCTGAGCGCATTGCGGGTAAAGGGAGCGGGAGCGGGAGCGTTGAAAGGCTCGGACATGTCGTTGACTCCTTGATAACAACCTGATTGTTTTTCCATGATGGGGCGTACCCGACATTGGGCGTACACCACGAAGGAAGCCAATGATAATGGTTATCATTGAGTTTCAAAGAGCAAGTTTGGTAACAACATGTTCCGAAAAATGGAACAGAGAAAAGAAAGGCGCCGGTGCCCGCGGACGACGGGCGCCGGCAATCGAGGTCAGGGGGAGACGGTCAGGGCCTGCTCCAGGCTGGCGGTGAGCCCGCTCAGCCAGGCGGCCAGATCCTCCTTGCCGGGCCGGGCCAGGGGCTCAAGCCGCCACTGGCCCGGCTTGCTACCGCCCTTGCCGGCATCCAGGCGCAGATCGGCCCGGTCGCCACTTACCTGTGGCAACGCCAGTCCCATCACCAGCGGCACCAGCCGGTCGTCCTCGGTGGCCAAGGCGCCGATATTGGCGTTGAACAACAGCTCATCCATGGCCAGTGCCTGGCGCTGAATATGCCGTTGCAGCGCCCGGCGGTTGGCCTCGATTTGCTCGGCCTGCCCGGGCCAGATGCGGGCCAGATCCCGCGCCGCCACATTGCTCATCAGCAGCAGGTTGTTGCTGTCGAGCCAGAAATAATCGGGCTCGGAGAGGTTCGGCCGCAGGGTCACTCGAGCACCACTCGGCGCCAGCTCTTGCGCCACGTCCACCGGAATCACCGCGATATTGCGCTGGCGCAACAGCGGATAGGTCGATAACGCCGGCCATACCGATTCTATGGTCAGCAGCGCCGCGGCGTCGGGCAATGTGGCGGCATCGGCTTTGCCCAGCCAGCCGGGAATACGGTTCACCGGCAGGCGCCGGGGCGGCAGATAAACCACCTCGACACCGGTGTCCTGCATCAGCGACAGCCCCAGGGCATGGAGTACGGGCACGGCGCTTGCCAGCACCGGGCGGGGTTCGGCGGCCTGGGCGCCAAACCCCAGACACAACAGCAGCAACAGACAGATTTTTTTGATCATTCGATGTTTCTCCAGCGACGCAGCACCAGTGCCAGCACAAAGCCGACGGCGGCAAACAGAACAATGGCCGCTCCCGAGGGAATGGGCAGGGCACCGGCCATGGGCACCACTATGCCCAGCAGGCAGCTGAGGGTGGAAAACAGCACCGACAGCCAGAAAAACTGGCGGCCGTTGCGGCTGATCAGCCGCGCCGTGGTGGCGGGGATCAGCAGCAGGGCGCCCACCAGAATGGCCCCCACCACCTTGACCGAGGCCACCGTCACCAGGGCGATCAGCAGCACGAACAGGTAGTCATACAGCCGCACATTGATGCCCCGGGTCTGTGCCAGCTCCGGCGACAGGCTGGCCAGCAGTGCCCGGTTGGCGCCCCGCCAGATCAGCCACAGGGCCAGCGCAGCAATCACCGCCAGCACCAGAATGTCGGTGTCCTTGACCGTGAGAATGGAGCCGAACAACACGTTTTCCAGAATGTGCACGTTCACCTTCTTGGCCACATAAAGCAGCAGCGCCGCCCCCAGGGCGATGGCAAACGACAGAAACACCCCCACCAGGGCGTCGTAGGGCACCTGAGTGCGGCTTTTTACCCAGTGCAGCAGCAGGGCGAACATCAGGCAGAAGCTGAACAGTGCCACCAGCGGCTGGGTGGCCGGCTCGCCCAGCAGAATGCCGAGCGCCACCCCGGTAAGGGCACCGTGGCCCACCGCCTCGGAGAAAAACGCCAGTCGCTTGACCACCACCAGGGGACCCAGCGCCCCCAGCAGCGGACCCATCACCAGGGCCGCCACCAGGGCATTGGTGAGAAAGGCATACTGAAACATGTCGGGCAGCACGCCGCCCTGATAAAGGGCCAGCACCCCCTGTCGTAGGGTTTCCATCAGGCGCAGTCCTCCAGTCCGGGTTGAGCGTATTGAGGAAGCACTTGCAAAGGGCTGCCGTGGGCACGCAGGCCGCCGTCAATCAGCCACACCTCATCGGCAAAGCGGCGCACCCAGTCCATGTCGTGGTGGATCACCAGCAGGGTGGCGCCGGCCGCTTTAAGGGCCTGTATTTCTCGGTTGATCAGGCCTTCGGCTTCGCTGTCGAGGCCGGTCATGGGCTCGTCCAGAAACCAGAGCCGGCTGTCACGCTCCAGCCCCTGGGCAAACAGCAACCGCTGGCGCTCACCGCCGGACAGCTGGCCCAGGCGCAGATGCAGCTTGTGCTCCAGCCCCACCCGGGTCAGCAGCGCCTCGATGCGCGCCCGGCAGCGGCGGCGAGAGCGACCAAACAGTGGCCGCCGGCTCAGGGTGGTGAGCATGAACTCTTCGATGGTAATGGGCAGCGAAGGCTCAAAACGGGCCAGCTGGGGCACATAGGCCAACCGACCTGGGCGCCCGGGCCAGTGCCGAATGATCTCGCCCTGATGGGGTTGCAGCCCCAGCAGGCACTTCATCAACGACGACTTGCCGGCGCCGTTGGGGCCGATAATGGCGTGCAGTCGGCCCGCCGCCATGTGGCCGGACACCGGCGCCAGAATTTGCACCCGATTAAGGGACAGTGCCAGTCGCTCAAGGGTAATGCCCGGTCCCATCAGGCCTCCTCGGCGGCAAAACGCAGCGCCTGCACCAGGGTTTGCAGGTTGTGTTCCATTTCCCGGCCAACCAGCTCGGGGTCATAGTCGCCGTGGGTCATATGGGAGAAATGATAAATGCGAATGCCGGTGGCCTGTTCGATGGTGTCGACATAACGATTTTCCATGTCGAGCTCGGTAAACAGCAGGTGAATGTCGGCCTCGCGAATGCGGTCGATGGTTTTCTGCAGCTGGCTGGCGCTGGGCTCCACGCCGTGGGCCGGCTCGATCACGGTGTCGATGCCGATGCCGAATTCCTGCAGCAGGTAGCCATAGGCGTTGTGGGTGCTGGCGATGCGGATGCCGGACAAGTCCAGCTCCAGCAGCTCGCGCCGGTAGCGGTTTTTCATGGCGCGCAGCTCGCGGCCGTAAGCCAGGGCGTTGGCCTGAAAGGCGTCGGCGTTATCGGGATCGAGCCGGCCCAGCTCCCGGGCAATGGTATACAGCTGGCGAATGGCGGCGTCGATGGACACAAAGGTGTGCGGGTTGTAGTTGTTGTCGCCGTTGCCGCCGCCGAGCAGGGGCAGATCCTGGTTGGCCTGGATCAGCGTCAGGTTCGGCAGCGCCAGCCCCTGCAGGGCGTGCATGGCGAATTCGTCATGGCCGATGCCGTTGAGCACCAGGGCATCCATGCGACCAAGGCGCTTGAGATCCGAGGGTTGCAGCTCGTAGCTGTGGGGGTTGAAGCCGCTTTGAATCAGCGGCAGTACTTCGCCCTTGTCGCCCAGCACCTTGCTGACATAGCTGTAGTAGGGGTGCAGGGTAATGCCCACCACCAGGTGTTTGGCCGAGGCATTAAAGGCAAGCAGCAGGCCGGCGCAGAGCAATAGCCATGTTTTCATTGTTATTTATCCATTTTGGTCCAGTGGGCCAGATCCCGGCAGTGGTGCAGCGCCTCACCACCGGGGTGGTAAAACAGGCCGCCTTCCGGCGCCAGCCAGAGCGTAAAGGCCGCACCCGTGGTCGGCTCTGTGGTGCTGTAGCAGGCCGCTTCCGGCTGCTGCCAGACAAGCTCAGGGCGGTCAAAGGGGGGCACGCCCAGTTCGGCCAGCCGCGTCACTGTGGGCCAGGCCTCGCCCTCCGGAGTCATAAAGCGAATCTCCTCGGCAGCGATGGCCAGCTCGGTGAGCAACCGGCTGCCCGGAGTGCTAAGGGCGGTGTGCGGAGCGGCGGTGAGGGTGACCTGCTGGCGCCAAGTAATGCCGGCGGCGCCAGCCAGCAGCACCAGCGCCAGGGTGAGCATGACCCAGAGGGTTTCGCGCCGGCCGTCATTGGGCGGCACCCGCTCCAGACTCTCCACGCTCAGTTCAGAGCTCGACATAATCAAATTCCGCCGGCTGCTCGTGGCCGGCGTCGAACTGAATGTAGAACTCCTGCTCACTCCAGGGGAAGTGCACCTCGGAGCGGGCATCGGCCTCGGCCCGGGCGATTTCGTCGTCATCGTAGCTGAACATCACCACCTCGGCGCCTTTGGCCAGGGTGCCGTCGCTGTAACCGACGCGACAGTCCACGCTGTCGCCGTTTCGGCTGCAGTCCATCACCGGATAGTGGGCCGAGGCCGGGGCGGCCAGCCCCAGCCCCGCACACAGCAGCAGGGCTCGCAACATGGTGGTCTCCTTATTCGGGCATGGCTTCAAAGGTAAGCAGGTAATTCACCCCGGCCTGATCCGCCAGCGGGCTGTCGACGGGCTGACGCAGGCCGGTACTCAACAGGTGCGGGCCACCCTGTTCGGGGGTGAAATGCACCTCGCCGTTGGCGTCGGTCATCAGTTCGGTCTGGCGGCGGTCATCCCGGTAGTTGGTGCCGTAAGGCACCACTTCCACCTTGAGATCCTTGACCGGCTCGCCATTGAAGGTGAAACGGAACCCGGCCTCTTCGCCCACGACAATGTCGCTGGGGTGGGTCAGGGCGTCGAGCTCAAAGCCCTTGCCGGTGGCGGCCAGCACCTCACGGGACGGGGCCTGCTTGGTCACATAAAAGGCGCTGATGCTCTGCACCGCATAGGTGGTCACCTCGCGGGCGGCCTCGGGCAGTTGCTCCTGCACTTCCTGCTTGTTGCCGAAAATACGGCGCTGGGTGTTGCGCTTGCCAATCACATAGTTGGTGATGTAACGCTCGGGGGTGCGCAGCTCCACCTTGTAGGTGCCGCTGTCGGTCAGCTCCAGATCAAACACGCTGCGGCGCTGGCCCTTGAAGTAAGAGCCGATACGGCCGGGCTCGTTGGCCGGGTTGTAGACGGTGACGTAATCAAGGCCAACCGGCTTGTCAAAGCTGAACACACCGTGGGAAGCGGTGGCGTCCACGGTGATCCATTTCGCTTCTTCAACAGACAGGCTGAATTCGCTGGGCAGCATCCACAGCGGGTGGGCGCTGACGCTGCCGGCCAGCAGGGCCAGGGCGGCGATAGAGGCCTTTATTTTTTTCACGTTATTGTGCTCCTGTGCTGATAATGACGTCGCCCAGCTCTTCCGTGGGCTTGAGATGATACCGGGCGGGCTCGCCGCCGAGTTCGATAACCTGGCGCACCAGGCTGCGGTTGCCGTGTTCCCGGGCCGCTTCCACGTTGAGGCGGTACTTGCCCGGGGCCACCGGTTCACCGGCCTGATCGGTGCCATCCCAGCTCAGCCGGTATTGCCCCGGCTTGCGGGTGGCGGAGGTGACCGCATCCAGTTCGCCCTGATCGTAGCGACCGGCCTTGCGCCACCAGCGGCGCATGTCTTTGAGCCAGTCGCTTTCCTTGCGCCACACCGCCAGGGTTTTGACCGGTTGCTGCCGGTCGTTTTCCACCCAGACGGCCACATAGGGCCGGTAGTGGCCGCCGCCGCTGCCTTCGGGCAGGGAGATCTCGATGTTCACCGGTTGTGCCATGGCCGGGGCGGCACACAGCATCAGGGCCAGCAGGGGCTTTTTCATGACAATCTCCACTCAGTAAAGGATCAGCAGATACAGGCCGGCCATCAGCACACAGCCCAGGCCGGTGGCCGCCAGCAGGCGACCGCGCTTGCGCCGCATGGGCAGCACCAGCCAGAAGCCGGTCAGGGTGAACAGCAGCATGACGGCGGCGGATACATCGATAAACCAGCTCCACGCCGGGCCGGCGTAGCGGCCCATGTGCAGATCGTTAAGCACCGCCATCCAGCCGAAACCGCGCTGGGTGACCAGCACGGTGCCCTCTTCCGGAATCACTTCCGCCAGGCTGTAACCACCAGGGCGCTTGACGTCGATAAAGAGCACACCTTCGTCGGCGGTCCAGTCGAAACGCACCTCACCGCCGGCCAGTTGCTGCTCGGCCTTGAGCCATTGCCACACCTGGCCCGCCGCCAGCAAGGGATCCTGTTGCCACAGCGCCGTGGTGGCGAACGACTCGGGCAGGACCAGCTCGGTTTCCTGCTCGGGCACGGACTCGGGCAGCCACTGACGATTGTTGAGGGTCAGTCCGGTGGCGGTAAAAAACAGCATAATCAACAACATAAGCATTGAGCTGTAGGTGTGAACCGGGCGCACCCAGCGAGGGAGCTGGCTGGCACGGGAAGCAGGGCCGAACATGAGAAAAGGAAGGCTCCGGTCAACGAAAACCGGCCGAATATTCCACCATTGAGAATCATTGTCAACATCACTTGCATTTTCAGGCGGCGATGAATTTCTGCCGCTCGCTTTCCTGTTTGGCCGTAATGGTGAATAATCAAACAATTCATTTGAGTCATTGGATGAGGCGCCATGAACATCGACAACCGGCTCAACGACGCCCTGTTTGCCCCCGCCCCCACCGTTGGCAGCCAGCCACGCCAGGACAATGAACAGCGCGAACGGGTGCCTCCTGCCGAGCAGGCCGATGCCTTTGCCGGCCGCGATCCGCGCCGGGAGCGCGGCAATGACGAAGTGGCCCTGTATGACGCTCAAGGCCGAAAAACCGGTAATGAGGCGGCACCGGCCGAGGACGAAAACGTCGACAACGCAGAAAGCGCCGACGCCGACAACGAACGGCAGTCCGTCGAGGACACTTCCCGCCCCACTAAGCCGTCCGGCGAACCCATGTCCGAGGAGGAGGTGCTGGAGCTGAACGATCTCAAGCTGCGGGATCAGGAAGTGCGCACCCATGAACAGCAGCATGCCGCCGTGGGCGGCCAGCATGCGGGCTCACCCAGCTACGAGTACGAAACCGGCCCCGACGGCAAACGCTATGCGGTGGAAGGTTCCGTTCAGGTGGACATGTCACCGGTGCCCGGCGACCCGGAAGCCACCATTGAAAAAATGCGGCAAATCAAGGCCGCCGCCCTGGCGCCGGCGGAGCCGTCCCAGGCCGATCGCAGCGCCGCGGCCCAGGCCGAACAACTGATTGCCGAGGCCCGCAGCGAGCTGAGAGAGCAACAACGCGGCGGCACCGATAACCGCGCCACCGGCGACGAACCGCGCGACGCCGGCACAACGGAAACCGCCGAGACGCCATTGGCTTTGAACACTGCCAGCCCCATGCAGCAGCGTAATGACGTCATCGCCGGTGTCTACGGCCGCGCCGCCGAACAACAGGCCCGAGCCCTGATCGGCCTGGCCTGATTCCCCCTTCCCTCCTGACTTCGCGACCGTCGGCCATACTCCCGGCGGCCGCGCTCACGTCGCATTTGTAACCCGCTGACAAACTTTGGTGACATTTAGCGGTTTCAATGGCCGCCCTTATTCACTTGCCGTCCGGCTGAGCATCACCGGGGCGTATTGCAACTGCGAACAAGATGAAAAAATCCTTCTCGATTTGGGTAGTGGCGTTGCTGGTGCTCGCCTTGGCGGGCACGCTGGGTTATGCGCAATGGTTTGGCGACCAGACCCCTTCGGCGCCGGTTACGGCCGAGGTGCAGCGGGGTGACCTCAGTAGCCTGGTCACCGCCACCGGCATTCTGCAACCCAGCGACCATGTGGACGTGGGGGCCCAGGTATCGGGCCAGCTCGAGGTGATCCATGTGGAAGTGGGCGACCAGGTCAAAGCCGGCGATCTGCTGGCGGAAATCGACCCCACGGTGTATCTGGCCCAGGTAGATGCCAGCCGGGCTCAGCTACGCAACCAGCAGGCCCAGCTCAAGGACCGCCAGGCCCAGCTGACCCTGGCCCGCATTCAGCACCAGCGCCAGCAACGGCTGATGGCGGAAAACGCCACATCACGGGAAGCGGTGCAAAGTGCCGAGGCCGGGCTGCACTCGGCACAAGCCCAGGTGGAGGCGCTCAAGGCCCAGATCAGCCAGACCGAGTCCAGCCTGCGCGCCGACGAAGCCAACCTGGACTATGCCCGTATCTATGCCCCCATGGACGGCACAGTGGTAAGCATCGACTCCCGCCAGGGACAAACCCTGAACACCAACCAGCAGGCCCCCACCCTGATGCGTATCGCCAACCTGGCCACCATGACGGTGCAGGCGCGAGTGTCGGAAGCCGACGTCAACCGGCTGACCCCGGACATGAAGGTGTACTTCACCACCCTGGGGGATGCTCGCCGACGCTGGCACAGCCGGCTGCGCAAGGTTGAGCCGACCCCGGTAGTGGAAAACAACGTGGTGCTCTACAACGCCCTGTTTGATATCGACAACCCGGAAGGGCGGCTGATGACACAAATGACCACTCAGGTGTTTTTTGTGCAGGCCGAGGCGCACGATGTGGTGCTGGTGCCGGTGTCGGCGTTGCGCTTTGCTTCACCGGAACAGGTCGATCGGGCCCGGGTCAAGGTGCTGAATGCCGATGGCCAAACTGAGCCGCGCACGGTGCAGCTGGGGGTCAGCGACCGCATTCAAGCCGAAATCATCAGTGGCCTTGAGCCGGGTGAGCGCGTGGTGCTGAACCTGGCCGCCGGCACCGGCGATCAGAGTGAACGCCGCCCCCGAATGAGGATGCGTTTCTGATGAGCACGCCACTGATCTCCTTGCGCGGCATAGTGCGGGAATATGGCAGCGGCGAGCTGACCACTCGCGTGCTGCACGGCATTGACCTGGATATTTACGCCGGCGAATTCGTCGCCATCATGGGCAGCTCCGGCTCGGGCAAGTCGACCCTGATGCACATTCTCGGCTGCCTGGACCAGCCCGACGACGGTGAATACCGGCTGCTGGGCCACGATGTGGCCAGCCTTGACCCCGACGAACTGGCCGCCCTGCGCCGGGAGACCTTTGGCTTTGTGTTTCAGAGTTATCACCTGCTGGGCGGGCTGAGCGCGCGGGAAAACGTGGAAGTGCCGGCCATTTATTCCGGTCTGCCGCGGGCGGCGCGGCGGCAGCAGGCCGCCGGTCTGCTGGCCAGGCTGGGGCTGGAGCATCGACTCGACAATCGCCCGGGGCAACTTTCCGGCGGCCAGCAGCAACGGGTATCCATTGCCCGGGCGCTGATGAACGGTGGCGACATCATTCTGGCCGACGAGCCCACCGGCGCCCTCGACAGCAAAAGCGGCGCCGAAGTGATGGCGCTGCTGACCGATCTGGCCCGCCAGGGCCATACCGTGATCCTGATCACCCACGATGCCGGCGTGGCGGCCCAGGCCGATCGGCGCATTGAAATCAGTGACGGTCGTATAGTGGCAGATTCTGAGCCGGCGACGGAGCGCCCGGTGATGCCGGCAAGAAGCCGGCATCAGACCGGCGGCTCGCTGGCCAACGAACTGCAGGAAGCGGTGCGCACCGCCTTTCGCTCCCTGCAAAGCAACCTGTTTCGCGCCGCCCTCACCCTGCTCGGCATCGTGATTGGCGTGGCCTCGGTGATCACCATGCTGGCCATTGGCAACGGCTCCCAGCAACAGGTGGTGCAGAGCATCAGCGCCATGGGCAGCAACCTGCTGGTGGTGCGCCCCGGCGCGCCCAACCAGTGGGGACGGCACGCCACCTCCACCCTGGTGCCCGCCGACATGGAGGCGATAAAGGGACTCGATAACGTTACGGCGGCGGTGCCCGAGCTGGGAGGCAGCGCCACCCTGAGAGTGGGCAATCGGGATCACAGCCCGGAGATCAACGCCACCTCCGCCGACTTTACGCTGGCCCGGCAGTGGAGTCCGAGCGCCGGCACCTTCTTTACCGCCGAGGATGAACGCAACTACGCCACCGTCGCGGTGCTGGGGCAGTCGGTGGTGGATGCGCTGTTTCCGGGGCAGGATCCCCTGGGACAATACGTGATGGTCAACAACATTCTGTTTCAGGTGATTGGCGTCATGGAAACTCGGGGGGCCTCGCCCTGGGGCCAGGATCAGGACGATGTGGTGTTTGTGCCCTATACCACCGGCGGGTTGCGGCTGTTCGGCCAGCAGTTCCTGCGCAACATAACCGTGTCGGTACAGGAGGTGGCGACCATCAATGACACCGAGGCCGACATTCACCGGCTGCTGCTGGCCCGCCATGGGGTGGAAGACTTTCAGATTCGCAACATGTCTTCCCTTATCGATACGGTGTCGGCCACCACTCAAACCTTTACCTGGCTGCTGGGCTCCATTGCCGCCATTTCGCTGTTGGTGGGGGGGATAGGAGTAATGAACATCATGCTGGTGAGCGTGACCGAGCGCACCCGCGAAATCGGAATTCGCATTGCTACCGGTGCCCGCGGCCGCCATATACAGCAGCAGTTTCTGACCGAGGCACTGGTGGTGTCGGCCCTGGGTGGTGCCATTGGCGTGGTACTGGGCTTGAGTGCCGCCGCCCTGGTGAGCCGCTTTGACATTCCGGTGCATTTCTCACCGGCACCGGTGCTGCTCGCCTTTGGCTGTGCCTTTATTACCGGCCTGATCTTTGGCTGGCTGCCGGCACGCAAGGCCGCCCGCATGAACCCCGTTGTGGCCCTGGCTTCGGAGTAACACCATGACCGTTTTTCGCCCCCTAACCCTGCTGGCACTGCTGACCCTGAGTGGCTGCGCCCTGCATGACGATCCGATACTGCCCACGCCGACGCTGGCCGATCACTGGCTGAGCCCGAGTAAGGCCACCACGGCGCCGGATCGACAATGGTGGCAAGGCTTTGGCTCTCCAACCCTGAACCAGCTGGTAGAGCGGGCACTGACCAATGCGCCTGATTTGCGCATTGCCGCCGAACGCATTAGCCAGGCCGAAGCCGGACTGGCCGCCAGCGGCGCCTCCCTGTTCCCGACCCTGAACGCCAGCGGCAACAGCAATCGCGACTGGTCACAGCCAGGCTCCCCGAGTGAACGCAGCAACCTGGGCCTGAACCTGAACTACGAGCTGGATCTGTGGGGTAAAAACAGGGCGGTCCGGCTGGCCGCCGGTGCCAACCTGGCCGCCAGCCGTTACGACTTTGAAAGCGCTCGGCTGACGCTTATCGGCGCCGTGGCCAACACCTGGTTTCAGCAGCTGGCCAACGAAGAGCGGCTGCGCATCAACGAGCGCAACCTGGCCATCGCGCAGAACAACCTGAGCATAGTGGACGCCAAATACCGTAACGGTGCCGCCGCCCTGAGCGAAGTGCACCGCCAGCGCACCGCCGTGCTGACTCAGGAGGCCAGCCTGCTGCCGCTGCGGGAGCAGGCCCGCCAGGCTCAGTCCGCCCTGGCCATTTTGCTGGGTGAGACACCCCAGGCCTTCGCGCCGGCGGCGGGTGAGCTGATGGCACTGTCGGTGCCTGCGGCCGGCCCCGGACTGCCATCGGAACTATTGCTGCGCCGCCCCGATCTGGCCAGCGCCGAGGCCGGCCTGCTGGCGGCAAATGCCGATCTGAGTGCGGCCCGTGCCGCCCTGTTACCCTCGGTGCAGCTTGCCGGCAGCGGCGGTCTGGCCAGTGCGGCCCTGCTATCGCTGGCGGATCCCAGCCATACCCTGAGCCTGGGCACGTCACTCAGCCAGGTGTTGTTTGACGGCGGCCAGCGCCGGGCCGAGATAAGGCTGAGCGAGTCCCGCCGGCGCGAGCTGGCCGAGACCTACCGTCAGGCGGTGCTGACCGCCCTCAAGGAGGTGGAAGACGCCCTGGGTAACGGCGCCCTCTATCAGGCACAGGAAGCCCGCCAACTGCGCATTGTGACCGAAGCCCGGGAGACCCTGCGCCTGAGCGAAGTCCGTTACCGGGAAGGCGCCGACGAGCTGCTGACCCTGCTGGATGCCCAACGTACCCTGTTCAGTGCCGAAGAGCAGCTGGCCAGCCTGCGCCAGAATCGGCTCGACGCCGCCGTTAACCTGTTCAAGGCGTTGGGCGGTGGCTGGGAGGTGCCTGCTGACATTGTGCCAGCAGGCGCTCCAGTTGAGGCCACAATGAATCCGGGCAGTGCGCCGGGTTGATACGCATATAACTGTCGGCCTCGGCCTGATGGCTGAAGTAACGCCCCGGAGCCAGCAGAATGCCCTCTTCCGCCGCCCGCCGGCTGAGATCGGCGGCGCTGATCTCGCCAGGCAGTTTCAGCCAGCAGAAAAAGCCGCCCACCGGCCGGTGTTCCACTCCGAACCCCAGTGATTCAAAACGGGCCAGCACGGGCTCACGCACTTCATCCAGTCGCCGACACAGCTGCTCCACATGGCGGCGGTAGCGGCCACCGGTGAGCAACCGGTACATCAGATCTTCGGTGGCCATGGAGGTGGACATGCCGGTGATCAGCTTGATGTCGGTCAGTTCGGCGATCAGCGCCGGGTTGCTCACCAGAAACCCCACCCGCAGATCCGCCGACAGGGTTTTGGACAGGCTACCGGTGTAGATAAGTCGCTCAAACCCGGCCAGGCTGGCGAAACGCAGGCTGTGCCGAACGTCAAAGTCGGCGTAAATATCATCCTCCAGCAGCCAGCACTGGCGCTCACTCAGCAGGCTGAGTACGCGCAGCGCCCGTTGGCGGCTGACGCCGGCGCCGGTGGGATTGCTCAGCACCGAGTTGGTGAGATAGAGCACGGGCCCGTGCTGCTCCAATGCCAGGCGCAGGGCCGCCGGCACCGGCCCTTCGGCGTCTCTGGGCACGGCCACCGGTACGGCGCCGTGCAATCGAATCAGGGCCTGAAAG
The DNA here is from genome assembly GCF_002242685.1 of Oceanimonas doudoroffii. NCBI lineage: Bacteria > Pseudomonadati > Pseudomonadota > Gammaproteobacteria > Aeromonadales > Aeromonadaceae > Oceanimonas > Oceanimonas doudoroffii. The sequence goes on along the minus strand of NZ_NBIM01000006.1, from coordinate 49,268 downwards.
TTGTAAAATCCCGGATCGTCCACCAGCACCCGGTCTCCGGGCCGGACCAGAGCGCGCATCACCATGTCCAGGCCGTGAGAAGCACTACCGGTCATCAGGATCTGGGCCGGATCGGACTGAATGCCATACCGCTCCAGCCTGAATCCCAATTGCCGGCGCAGCGCCGGATGTCCCTGGACGGAGCCATATTCGGTGAGCGGGGCCGGCTGGCGCGCCAGTTCACGCAGGGCCGAACGCAGATCGGCGTCCCCCAGCCAGTCGGCGGGCAGGCAACCGCTGCCGGGTTTGAAAGGAAACGTTTCGGTATCCATCACTCGCCGCAGCAGTGCCACCTCCTGGGCCATGGCACTGGCCGAGGCATCCACCTCCCGCACCAGCCGGCGAGCCTGGGTGCTGCGGGCAACATAAACGCCGCTGCCACGGCGGCTGACCACCAGGCCGGCGGCGGCTAGCCGCTCGTAGGCGTCGGTGACGGTAAAGCGACTGACCCCCAGCGCCTCCGCCAGTTGCCGAATGGAGGGCAGCCGCTCTCCCGGTTGCCAGCGCCCATCACCCACCGCCTGGGTGGCATGGCGCACCAGTTGCTCGACAAAGGGAAGGCTGCCGGCCTTGTCAAAGGCCCAGTCGGCGGCAGAAATGGTCATGATCATATTCCCCATACAATGGAGTCAATACTGCAACAAGTGTCTTGATTGTCTGCCAGTAAAGCGAGGATGCTCCGCGATGGCAAGCGCGTTCCCGCTGCGCGCACGGGCGGCTTCGTCATATAATGATGGTTATTTGGTACGGAGATTGCCTTGATCGTTCCGAATTATCTGGCCGGTTATCCGGCGTCCCTGCAACAGCAGGCCGCAGAGCTGTTGGCCAGTGGCCGTCTCGGCCTCTACCTGCAGCGCAAATACCCCAAGCCGCACGCGGTGCAGAACGACAAAGCCCTGTACGATTATGTGAGCGGGCTGAAAAGTCGCTACCTGAAAAAAGCGGCGCCGCTCAGCCAGGTGCGCTACGACAGCAAGCTCAATGTGGTGAAACAGGCACTGGGGCTACACACCTACCAGGCCCACCTGCAAGGCAGCAAGCTGAAAACCCGCAACAGCATCACGGTGGCAGCCCTGTTTCGCGAAGGGCCACCGGAATTCCTGCGCATGATAGTGGTGCATGAACTGGCCCATTTTCGCGAGAAGGAGCACAACAAGGCCTTCTATCAGCTGTGTTTCCACATGGAACCTGATTATCACCAGCTGGAATTGGATACTCGTTTGTGGCTGCTCTGGCGGGATCAGAGCCAGGGGCATGAGGCGAACGACTCGAATGGATGAGACCTTGTTGTTTTTTCTTTAAAAAACAATAAAACACCTGCTTTTTATGTGGGAAATACGTATATCTGGCTCTGGCGTCGAGTTCTAAAATGAGCTCCCAGTAACACGACCTCCAGACGAGGATAATAACAAATGACCAAAACCATACTACTGGGAGCCTTGCTGAGCGCTACCGCCGCCCCGGCGCTGGCGGAAATGCCACCACAGGCGGCCGTGTGCATCAGCTGCCACCAAGCCAGCGGCCTGGGCATGGCCAACCTGGCCCCATCCATTGCCGGCATGCCGGTGCCCTATCTGGCCGAACAACTGCGCCATTTTCAGAGCGGCGCGCGCGACAACGCCATCATGAAGCCCATGGCCATGATGCTGGACGATGCCGGTGTTGAAGCGGTGAGCCAGTGGTTTGCCAGCCTGCCGGTGAGCCTGCCAGAGCGTCCGGCCTTCAGGGGCGAAAAACCTGCCCCCCAGAACATGGCCACCGGCGAAAGGCTGGCCTACCAGGGGGACTGGCAGCGAGACATTCCCAGTTGCGTCTCCTGTCATGGCCCGGAAGGCGTGGGCGCGGGCGAGGCCTTTCCCCGCCTGGCCGGCCAGCACGCCGATTACATTGAGGGGCAGCTCAAGGCCTGGCAAAGCGGTAGCCGAGCCCCCGATACTCACGGCTTGATGGCGCCCATCGCCAAACGTCTGAGTGCGGAAGACATTTCCGCCGTCGCCAGCTACTTCGCCAGCCTGGGAGGCCAGTAACATGTTCAGAATTTCCGCCATGACGCTTGGCCTGTCTCTGGCCGTTACCGGCCTGGCCCATGCCCAGGACACCGCTCAGGCCGCGCACCTTGAGAAACTGGCCATTCAGGAAGAACTGCCGGTGGGGAAGGCCGCCGGGACATACCCTTCCCCTCCGGGCTGGGACAAACTGCCCGACGGTGAGTTTGGTGAAAAGGTGGTTCGGGGTTACAACTACTTTGTTAACTCCCAGTCCATGTCACCGGAGTTTGTGGGCAACGGCCTGAACTGCGTTAATTGCCATATGGATGGTGGCAAAAAGGAAAACGCCGCGCCGCTGTGGGCCGCCTATATGAGTTATCCAGCCTATCGCAAGAAGAACGACCGCATCAACAGCTATGAGGAACGCATTCAGGGTTGCTTCCTTTATTCCATGAACGGTACGCCGCCCGAGCATATGAATCCTGTGCTGGTGGATCTCTCCGCCTACGCCTACTGGCTGGCCCAGGGCACCCTGACCGGGGAGCAGTTTGATCCGGCCGAAATGGCTATTCCCAGCGACGAAGAGTTACTCAAGGGCGGCAAGCGCGACGACTTCCCCTTTATGCAGGCCTATCTGGATGCAGGCGGCAGCACCGAACCCAAGACCCCGGGCCGAGGCTACCCCAAGCTGGCCGAGCCGGAACTGCCTCCCGCTTTTGCCCGCGGCAAGCAGGTCTATGAACAGGAATGCGCCGTGTGTCACGGGGCCAGCGGGGAAGGCCGGCAGGTTAATGACCGCTACGTGTTCCCGCCACTGTGGGGGCCGGACACCTACAACTGGGGCGCGGGCATGCAACGGGTAAACACCGCCGCCTACTTCATCAAGCAGAACATGCCCCTGGGACAGCCGGGCAAGCTGACCGATCAGCAGGCCTGGGATGTGGCCATGTTCCTCGACTCCCACGAGCGTCCGCAGGATCCACGTAACCACGGTTCACTGGAAGAGACCGTCAAGAAATATCACGGTGGATTCAGCCAGTACGGCAAGGAAGTCAACGGCAGCGTGCTGGGCACCGCCAGTCACCCGAACCATCCGAACAAACCGTAATAACAGGCTCGGAGTAATAAAAGGCCGCAAATGCGGCCTTTTTAATGTGTCGAATGGACGTCATCAGAAGGTGATCGGCAGACTGAAGGACACTTCCACATCCGGTGCGTCCTCGGTCAGGCCCGCCTGCAGATTCAAATTGAGTGAAGATTTCTCGGTCAGAGCCAGGGAGAAACCGGTGGACAGACTGTCCAGCTGCAATACCTCGCCCACTTTGCGGCCGTTAATGCTGGGTTTAAATACGGTCCTGTGATTCACCCCCAAGCTGAATGAAAGACGATTATTGACCGCAAAACCCATGCCCATACCCAGAAAGAAACTGTTGCCCAGGTTAAATTTATCGTTTGCTTCCCCGTCATCATCGAGGTCTCTTCCCGCATCATCTCCCAGGTTCCAGCTATAACCTGCAGTACCAAAGAGCACCGCAGGATCTGTTGGATAAATCAGTGTCATGCTAGGTTCAATTGACCAGGTACCGGAACCGGTGGGCGGGTCTCTGAAGATATCATTTTCGTCAAGTTCATTATCAAAAGGTGACTCGCCTGTATCTGATTTAATCCTCACCCCACCGATCCAAAAGGGAGCAGACTCCAGGTTAAATTGGTAACGAATAGCACCTTCAATATCACCCAATGCTCCCCCTTTCGAAGTGAAGGTTCTGGGTGCCTCTGAAGCCTGTCCATTGCCCACACGCTTGCGAAACGTGTCGTATCGATAAACCCAGGGAACCCTCAGTTCCAGTTCAATTCTTTCTGTAAGACCATAGCGGGCCGCCAGGCTTGTTGTGAAGGTTGCCTGATCGGCATCTTCCAGCTCGATAATGCCCACCAGAAATGCTGGCACTTGGGTAAATCCCAGTATGGAAATACGGTTAGAGGTGTTTTGCGAATAACTAACGGCAGGCTCTATTTCAAACGTTCCCTTGGGAGTCAACAAGCCACGGGTTTCAAGGGTGTTGGCGATGGAATCAACCACCTGCTTGTCTTGGGCATGGACAGGTATAGCCAGCGAGAATAGCAAGCCAGTGAAAAATATCCCTTTTTTCATAACTATCTCCTTATTCCATATCTTGCTATCAACCTGTGTAACGATGACTTGGATATACACAACAACTCGGCTGCTCTCCCGGTTCTACCAGGCACCATATCCAGTACACGCTTGATTGCGTATGCTTCGGCCTTTTCCCTTGCCTTTTTCAAGCTTAGATCATGATGAACTTCAGTGACAAAATTATCGCTCAGTCCCATCATGGATGCTTCCAGGTAGTCACTTTCACAACGTGAGACTCCAACCATCACCCTATCATTTAACTCTGAAATATTTCCCGGCCAGCTGTAGTCAAGAATAGTCTTTTCCGCACCGGCGGAAAATCCTAGAATATTTTTATTCCATTTACGTGTTGTTCTTTGCAAAAACACCCTTGCCAAAAGTACACTATCCTGTCCTCTTGCCCGAAGAGAAGGTATTGATATCCACTCCTGCTTTAGATATGAAAGCAACTCTGGAGTGATTGATGAACACCCGTTCAGGCCTTCAGAGTCCATGCTGCAACTGAAGACAAAGTGACACCCTTCCACATTCATGGATAACAAGGAACATATACTTGACTGAACTTCTTCAGGCAGTTCAACAACATCCTGAATAAAAACACACACGTTATTTGACTTGTTCTTTAAAAATGAAAGCTGCTGGGTGATTTTAGCATTAGAAAAACTTGAACTCAGGCTGGAGAAATCGAGTAACGATATATTATGCAAGTCCGCCCAGCGTCCGGCGAGAAATCGTTTGCCGACGCCGGCCTCACCTGACAGAGTTAAGCATTTACTCTCACAAGCATACAGCTTGCTCAAGGACTCTCTAAAACCATCGCTTTTGCCAATGACCTCCCCCTTCTGAAAGGGTAAGCACAACATATTTCTTAATTCATTCATGCCATAGGCACGGCCAAGAGTGACTAATAAACGATCATCATGTACAGGCACGGTATGATAATCGTAACAATATGTTACAACAAATATGCTCCATTCCTTCTGGGACAGCTGCTCCTTGGACAACAAGGCAACCCAGCAGATACCGCTGTATCTCGTCATGAAACATTTAAGGGCTGATGAGGGCTCCGCTTCTCCTACACAATCCAGCAAGGCCACCGTTGTATCACTGCTGTCGAGGTATGCCGATGCCGACTCAAGGTTGGTATACCTGATGATTGACCAGTAATTAGACTGATCGCTTAGTGACTTCACACTCGCCATGCAACTGGAGCACTGAAGCAGCAAAATCTCCCTTTCCAAGATCATGAACTATCACCACAATCATCATCCTATGATTGAAAAAATATAGTTCATAAACCACACTCAGTGTCACCCATCGCCCCCAAAAAAGTATAAGGCATTGATTGAACTTACTTTTTAATGATAACTCCCCTCAATCTGACACCTATTTTTCACAGCAAAGAAAACCTGGCAAAATTATGCATTTCACCAGGCTGCCACTTAATAAACTCTACCAAAGCCTGTTAATAGCCAAGCCTTCTGGTAGCCGCCCTAATTCTGGACTCTACATTTCGTTGTGCTTTATAACTATGATAGTTAACAGGTGATTTAATGTTCACGTCAAGAGTCGCATTGGTTTTTATATTGCTGGCTGAGCTCTTGAGAATAAGGCCTACTTTCCCTGCATCCAAAACCGGAGTAATACTCACACCAGTGACATCAATCAGCTCCTTGTTTGCCTGGCCATTTAAAAGTCCATAAAGATTGCTATTAAAAGCAAGCCGATTGTTTATCATTACCTTCATACTGAGACCAATGGAATAATGTGTGTCAGCGGTAAAAAAGCCTCCTCGCTGCTGCTCCAATACACTTTCCTGCAGCGCCGACATGCTGCTAAATACAGCCGTTTCGTTATTAAAAGCCTCTGCGGAAGCAGTCAGCGCCAGTGCTACCACCACCCATTTCATAACGGCATACCTCCATCAATAATCGTACTCAGATGGCAACATCAAATCAGTTAGGTGTGGAAGTCGCTGCATGAGTGCAGTTCTGGTCGGCGCATCAGCCACCGAGTGCTCCCAGTCTTCACGCTGATTAAAGCTCGCCTTGGCCAGCTCAACATTGTCTCTAATAAATAAAAACACTCCGTTACTGGCTTTATCAAACTCATCCACATTGATAACGTGTAGCCCGAGCGAAGGGTCTCCGATCAGCACCTTGCCATCCTGAACGCCTTTAACAACCACAAAGTGGTTATAACCATTATAGTTAACCAGTGCAATTGATGGCATGGCAAGCTCTCTGAGCTTATTTACATCAACTTTAAAGCCGTCTGATTTAAAACCTCTCCTAGTCAAAAAATTTTTCATGTCAAGCATGGAAAATCCTTGCTTTTCAATTATGGACTTATCACCATACCTGAACATTTCTTCAAAAATCACTTCTTCAGTCATCGGGGTGTTATAGTGATGACTCAGAAGAGATGCAAGTGCCGCAGATCCGCAGCTAAAATCATATTTTTGCTTTACAACCTCCCCAAATTTTATATCAGAAAAAGATTGCACCGGAATCCTTAACCGGCTCCCTCCGGCACCAGGCAGGTTAATTGCCAAACTCACAGCCGGAATAAAAGCAACTATCCATAGTAACTTTTTCATGTCATTTAGCCGAAATAATGTTCACGTTAGTGTTCATGTTGGTAACATTATTGTTCCCTGAGTTCATATTGACCATCATGACGCCATGGGCACCCGCAAAAGAGCCGGATGCAATATTGTTATATCCAGTTATACTCTTCTCTACTTTACCAAATACCGCACCAGCCTGTGAGGTAGTATTGTCCTGATCATCATTAACCAGATACATGCCTCTTTTATCATTCAGATCTTGCTCTTCTATTATGGAGAGCTGATCAAGTGTGGTATTGGCGTAGACCGAAGAAGCCATTAATACCGTTGCAAGCATTAAACCTTTCATGGTTCCCTCCGGTTTATATGCCGACCCCTCGGGGCCGGCACCTTCAACAGTTAAAACTGAGCACTACCGTTCACGTTAATGGACTGGTTACCCACAGAGCCGTGACCAGAAATGGCGTTCTGCTGGCCCATGCCATAAACAGCCCCCATATTGCTCAGGTTGTTGTTACCAGAAGTAATCATGGAAACAGAAGCGGCAGCAGCGGCAGCGTTAGCACCTGCAGTTTGAGTCAGGCTCTGAGTCGGAGTAAGTACTGCCAGACCAGCACCAGCACCCATACCAGCACCCAGGCCAGTACCAATACCGGCACTGTTACCACCGGCTCCACCATCACCACCGTCCGCGCTGTTGACATCCAGAATACCCAGAGTCAGCAGCCCCAGATCCCAGATATAGCCTCCATTACCACCATTACCACCATCGTTACGGCTCACATTACCTACGCCTGCGCCCAGACCGAGGCCAAGACCAAGACCAGCTGCCAGGTTACCGCTGTGCTGATTCATGTAAGCACCGTTGTAAGCATTGGCGTCGGCTGAATTACCATATACACCCGCATTGGAATTGGTGTAGCCACCGTAGCCACTTTGGGTGCTGTAGTTGCTCTGATAATTCTTTTTCACAGTGGTGGTGTAAACGTCATTATCCGGCGACCATACCCAGTATTTGCTTACATCATGATCGATGTAGATGCTGTTATCACTGTTATCACTTTTATCGATGTAACCGCCTTTAACAGCTTGCAGGCCTTGATTATTAGTAATGTCACCGTGATCTTTTTTCTTGCTGTCGTAGCCATAGCCGTAGCCATAACCGTTAGCGGCAGCACCAAATGAAATTCCCAGTGAAGCGGCAACAATCACAGCCAGAGTTTTCTTTTGAATAGACATGGTAAATTCCCTCTTTTGTTTTTCGTCTACCTTTGAACGCCACTGCAGTAAGGTAATTTAGCTCGATAGTAATTACCTTGACATCTCGGCGAATACAGGGTCTTTCTGCTTAACCCTGACATTAAGATTAGCGGAGGGATTTTTTAGAGATGTACCAAAAGCGAGTACTGGTAAATCAAGTTTTAATATTTGTTGAAAAAAGGGTGCAGACGCAGAATAAAAATTCTTATTTTTGAGACACCGAGCTCAAACGAACCCCTTTTTATGTTACAAACCCACACCCTGTAACACGCATTACAAGTTCCAGTTTTAATCATATCGAAACAAGCACCAAAGGGGACTCAAAAAAATCCATAAAACAACAAAAGGGGAACCTATTGGCTCCCCTCTCTCAGAGTTTTAAGTTCACTTATTCCTAAAGCTTATTTGCAGTATTAGCTTATAACAGTGTCTGCTCACCAGCCGCTTAAGCACCACGATTCATTCAGAACCACAGGACGCTAACCAGGCACAAAAAAGCGTGCCTGGCAGCGCACTCAAGGTGTATGAACGCGCGGATGATGAATGTCACGGGGAGGAAGCCATCTGACGCAGATCATATCCGGTGGGGCTTTGGTGCACGCGTAAATCGAACTCGGGCAGTACCGCAAAAATGTGGTCGAAGATGTCGGCCTGTATGCCTTCGTAGTCGGCCCACCTGGTGGTATTGGTAAAGGCATAGATCTCGATGGGAATGCCGTCGCTGCCGGTTTCCAGCTGACGCACCATCAGGGTCATTTGCTGATGAATGTGCGGGTGCTGGCGCAACATGACCGCCAGGTAGGCCCTGAAGGTGCCCAGGTTGGTCAACCGCCGGCCATTCACCAGCGAGCTCATGTCGACGGGCTGCTCGCTGTTGTAACGCCCAATCTCCTGCAGTTTTTCATTGAGATAGCCGTCAAGCAGACGTGCCTTTTGCAGCCGGCGAATGTCCGCCTCATCGAGAAAACGCACGCTGCTGGCATCCAGCCGCAGGCCACGCTTGATACGCCGGCCGCCAGACTCGCTCATGCCACGCCAGTTCTTGAAGGAGTCCGAGATCAGCGCATGGGTGGGAATGGTCGTAATGGTGTGATCCCAGTTTCTGACCTTGACCGTGGTGAGGCCAATATCGATAACCTCGCCATCGGCGCCGTAACGCCCCATTTCCAGCCAGTCACCCACCGTCAGCATGTCGTTGGCTGAAAGCTGAATGCCGGCCACCAGCCCGAGAATGGGATCCTTGAACACCAACATCAGTACCGCCGTCATGGCGCCCAGTCCGCTGAGCAGAATGATCGGTGACTTGCCGATAAGGGTGGCGACGATCAACAGACCAATAAAGATGCTGGCAATCAGCTTGATGCTCTGAAAAATGCCCCGCAACGGAAAGGCACGCATGGCCGGACGCTGGCGAAAAATGTCGAGCAGGGCATCAAGCAGGGAATAAAGCGACAACAGGGCATAAAGCAATATCCACAAGTTGGCGGCGGTCTGAATGGCGGGCAGCAACAGGGTATCGCGTTCCAGCCAGAGGCCGGCCTGCAGGTAGATGATGACTCCCTGCAGGGTCAGCGCGACCCTGCCAAACAGCTTGCGTTCAAAAAAGGCCCGTCGCCAGATGCGTTGGGTACTTCTGGCCCGCCCTTCCACCCAGCGCAGCACTACCCGGTGCAGCACAAAGTGAATGCCCAGGGAGATGACCACGATCAGCGCCAGCGCGATGACGGTGTAGGCCAGGCTGGCAAACTCGGGCAGGTGGGCGTTGAGCCAGGGCATCAGCCAGGCTTCCAGATCCTTTACCTCGTTCATTGTTGTTATCCGCATGCATGAGAGAAGCCTTCATGCTACCGGCTGCAACAGGTGTCATCAATTGGTCGGACCATAGCGATAATCACCGCCGGCCTGTAACGCCTTGCGATAGGCCGGCCTGGCCTGCAGGGCGTTCACATAGGCGCGCAAGCGGGGAAAGCTGTCGGCCAGGGCCGGATTATGCATGGCGGTTTCCAGCGGAAAGCTCATCTGAATGTCGGCGGCGGTGAATTGTGAGCCGTTGATCCACTCGTGACAGGACAGGTGATCCGCCACAAAATTGAGGTGGGTGCGAATCTGTTCATCGAGAAAGGCCCGGTTCACTCCCGCCACGATTTTGCCCACCAGCGGTTTTATAAAAAACGGCATGGGTGCCCGTTTGACCCGCTCAAACACATAGTGCATCAGCAACGGCGGCATCAGCGAACCCTCGGCGTAATGCAGCCAGTACACATATTGCCACCAGTCATGCCCGTCACGGGCAGGCAGCAGGGTAGCGGCACCGTAACGCTGACTCAGATAATCGATAATGGCCCCCGACTCGGCCAGGGTAAAGCCGTCATCGGTGATCACCGGTGACTTGCCCAGGCCGTGGATTTTTTTCAGGCTGGCGGGCGCCAGCCCGGTAGCATCATCACGCCGGTAACGCACCAGCTTATAGTCCAGCTTCAGTTCTTCCAGCAGCCACAGAATCCGCTGGGCACGGGAATCCTCCAGATAATGCAGGGTGATCATCATGCTCTCCTTTCCGTTACATGGCGTCGTTCAAACCCCATATGTTACGAGAATGTTTTAATACTTATGTCCAATGGTGACACTCATTAACAAGCTCTAGGATAGGGATCGCTTGAACAGGGAAAGTATTATTCATCGAGGAGATGATCATGTCTGAATCCCAGACCTACCGCTCCCAGCGCAAGCCCCGTCGTCACTTCGACAACAGGGCCGCCTACCTGGAGCATGAGCTGTCCATCATGTCACCCCGCCGCTGGGGCATTAACCTGCCCTTTCGCGACTACCGTTTTGAGCTGGAAGATCTGGTGCCGGCCCTGGCGGCCACTATTGGCAAAATCGTCATGGTGGCGGCCGTGGTCGCGGCCTTTGCCGGCCCACTCGGCCTGAGTGACGCCTTTGTGGTGGAAAACGTGCGCTTTGAAATGCTCATTGCCGCACTGCTGTTCGTCATTTTGTTTTCCGGCTTTATCAATCCCAACGCCAACCTGGCCGGCACCCATGGTCCCATGATTCCGCTGATCCCGCTGATTGTGGCGTCCGGTGGGCACCCACTGGCACTGGGGCTGCTGGTCGGCCTGTTCGGCCTGTTACTCAGCATCAGTAAAGGCGGCAGCAAGCTGATGGCGCTGACCAGCGACGGCGTGCGCGGTGGCCTGCTGATCTATCTCGGCGCCATGGGACTGCTCAGCCAGATCAAGGCGCTGACCGCCTGGGCCAACGGCCTGGACATGGGCCATATCGCCTTTGTGGTGATCCTGGCCACCATCATCATGTATGCCCTGTTGGCCCGGCTGGAAATGCGCTGGCTGTCCATTCCGCTGGGCTCCGGCATCGCCTTTTTTATTGCCATTGCCCTGGGCGCACCGTTCGAGTTCGTTACCGAGCCGGGCATGCCGCACCTGAGCCCGTCCTACTGGTGGGGCGAGAACAGTGGCTGGCAGATGGGCTGGCCCGAACTGCACCACTTTATCAGCGTAGCGCCCTTTGCCGTGCTGGCGGTGGCCATGTGGTCTCCCGACTTTATGGGCCATCGCGTGTTTCAGGAGCTGAACTACCCGAAAAAGGCCGACAAGGTGCTGATGAACGTGGACGATACCATGGGTGTGGCCTCGGTTCGTCAGGCCGTGGGTAGCCTGCTGGGCGGCGGTAACCTGACCTCGTCCTGGGGCACCTACATGATTCCGGCAGCCATTGCCAAGCGCCCCATTCCCGCTGGCGCCGTGCTCACCGGGGTGTTCTGTGTGGTGGCCGCACTCTGGGGCTATCCCATGGATCTGGCGGTGTGGGCCCCGGTACTGCGGGTGGCCCTGATCGTGGGTGTGTTTATGCCACTGCTGGAAGCCGGCATGCAGATGACCCGCAATACCACCAGCAGCCAGTCTGCGGGCATAGTGGTATTCGCCTCCGCCTTCGTCAATCCGGTGTTTGGCTGGTCGATGACCATGCTGCTCGACAACCTGGGCCTGATTGGTGACAAGGAGCGAGGCAAGAAACTGCGCATGATGGATCGCTGGGTCATTCCGGGCGCCACCTTTGTGGTACTGCTGAGCATCATGGCCGCCGTGGGCATGCTGCCGGGCATACCGGCGCTGATCACCGGCGAGTAACCTCTCGCACTACGCAAAAAGCCGGAGCACTACTCCGGCTTTTTTATTGCTTGCTTCGTGAGGAGTGAGGGGTGAGGAGCCCCTCACTCCTGTCTCCTCACGCCTTTACCCCTCACCGTTAAAGGCGAATTCCAGCGCCAATCGACTCAGCCCCAGCCCCTGACCCTTGCTTAACCGAATCTGCACCGGCACCCGCTCCTTCAGCGCCTCGATGTGGCTGATCACCCCTATCATTTTGCCGCTGGCATTAAGGGCATCAAGCGCGTCCAGCGCCACTTCCAGGGTATCGGCATCCAGGGTGCCAAACCCCTCGTCCAGAAACAGCGAGTCGATACGGGTCTTGCTGCTCACCAGATCCGATAGTGCCAGTGCCAGCGCCAGACTCACCAGAAAGCTCTCACCGCCGGACAGGGTTTGCGTATCCCGGCTCACATCCGCCTGCCAGGTGTCGATCACCGCCAGCTCCAGCTCGGCAGCATGATTGCGCGCCAGCCGGTAGCGGCCGTGCAGCCGCTCCAGCCGGCGGTTGGCCAGATACACCAGGTGCTCCAGGGTCAGGCCCTGAGCAAAGCGACGATAACGGGCGCCGTCGGCGGCACCGATCATGCTGTTGAGCTGCTCCCAGCGCTGCAGTTGCTGGCGGTCCTGCTCAATACGCTGCAACAGGCTTTGTTGACGCTCACGCTGAGCGGCATCGTGAGCAAGGCGCTCTTCCAGCCGGCCCAGTTGCTGCTGCGCCATGTTTGCTGCCTGCTGCTGGGTTTGTTGCTGCTGCTCCAGCTCGGCCAACGCCGGCGGCGCTGTGTCACCCAGTTGCCGGCGGGCCTGCTGTGCCTGTGCCAGCCGGTCTGCTGCCAGCGCCAGCGCCTGCTGCAGACCCTGCAGCCGTGTTTGCAGCTGCCGACGCTGGTCATCGGGCAGCAGTGCCGCCAAAAAGGCCGCTTCATCGGCAAAGGGGCTGTCGGTCAGGGCCTGTTGCCAGCCGGCTTGTGTCTCGCTCAGCGCTTGCTGCAGACTGACTTTTTGCTGTTGCTCCTGCTCCAGCAGCAGGCGCTGACGCTGCAACGCCTCTTTGAGTTCAGCCAGTTGGATTTCAGCCTCGCTGGCTGCCGCCTCAGGCTCGACGGCAGTCACCGGTTCACCTTCGGGCAGGGCAAGCTGATCCCAACCCTGCTGCCAGTGCTCAAGCCGGCGCTTTGCCTCCCCAAGGGCTGCGGCCAGCTGCTGGCGTTGTTCATTAAGCTGTACGGCCATTTGCTGCTGTTGTTGCCACTGCTGCCATTGCTGCTCGGTTTGCATCAACCAGCGTTGCCAGTTGTCGGGCTGGTGGCCCACACTGGCGCTCAACTGCTGCTCCAGCTTTCGGCGCTGCTGCTCACAGGCAAGAGCCTCGTCGTTCAGCTGCTGTTGCACCTGTTGCAGGGTTTGCTTTTGCTGGGCCAGCAGCTGTTGTTGGTGGGTCAGTTCACTGGCCTGCGCCATGGCGGCCTGACGGGCCTGCTCTGCCTGATTAAGCGCAGCTTTGGCGGCGTCAAGCTGCTCCGCCTGCTGCTCAAGCCCGGCAAGCTGTCGGCGGCGCGCATCCAGTAACGGCTGCCAGCCGGCGGCCTCAAGAGACAGAGTCTGCAACAGACTGTTCTGCTTGCTTTCCAGCTCGGCAATGGCCGAGCTTAACTGCTGCAACCGCTGGCAGATATGGTCCAGCTCGGCCTTGCATCTGGCCTGCTGATCACGCAACTGAGCCCCGGCCTGCTCGGTTTTTTCCAGCTCATGGCGCTTTTGCTGCAGCTCGGCGGCGGTGCTGTTATCCAGACTTTGATAAGCGGCAATGGCCGGGTGAGACTCACTGCCGCAGAGCGGACAGGCCTCGCCGGGCTGCAGCTGCGCCCTGTGCTGCTCAAGAGAGCGAATAAGCTGCTCCTGCTCCAGCAAACGGGCTTTGTCCTTGATTTGCTCCTGCAACTGACGGTATTGCTCCCGGGTTTGCATCAGCTGCTGCTCGCCCTGCTGCCACTGAGGCTCAAGCCGGACTCTGGCCTGCTGCAGCTTCCCTTGCTCCTGTTGCAGCTCCTGCAGGCGCTCGGCGTTTTGCTCCAGTGCCAGCCAGTGGGGCTGCTGGCCGCGTAACTGCTGCCACTGTGCTTTCAGCGCCGGCTCGGTGGTATGGCCAAGCACCGCTGCCAGTGCCTGCTGTTGCTGCCGGTATTCGGCTTCGGCCTGCTGCTCACTCTGGCCGGCCTGCTGCTGTTGCTGCTGCAATGTCTGCTGCTGTTGGGCCAGCTTTTGTTGCTGCTGGCTGTGTTGCTGCTGTTGAGCCTGCACCCTGGCGAATTGCTGATGCAGTTGTTCAAGCCGTTTAAGGTCGCCGCGCCAGCCGGCCAGTTGCTCACCCAGGCGTTCGCCGGCGGCATTGACCGCCATGGCCTCGGTGATCTGCTGTTGTTGTTGCTCCAGTTGCTGATCCTGCGCCAGCAGCCCCTGATAATGCAGCCGGCTGAAGCTCAGTCCTTGCCAGCGGCATTGCTGTTCTTGCTTCGTCAGCTGCTGCAAACCGGTTTCCCGTTCGGTAATCTGCCGGCTCAGAGCCTGCAGGGCGGTATTCTGCTGTTGCAGTTGCTGCCAGTGCGGCTGCAGCCGGGCCGCCGGTTCACTGCGCTCCAGCGTCCGTTGCTCAGGGGCGGCTTCGTTCAGCGCGGCCTGCGCCTGCTGGTGAGCCATATTTGCCTGAGCCAGCTGCTGCTCACTTCGATCCCATTGCTGCCGCTGCGCCAGCGCGGTCCGGGTTTGTGTCAGCGACTGCTGCGTTTCGCTCAGTTGACGAGCGGTCTCGGTGCGCTGCCGCCCAATCTCGCCGCGCTCTTCCTCGCCGAGCAGGGCCACGCCTTTTACTTGCGCTTGCTGCTCGGCCAGCCCCTGCTTGTGCTCCCGAGTCTGTTCAAACACCCGCTGGGAAATGCGGGCGTAAATGTCGGTACCGGTGAGCTCTTCCAGCAACTCGGCGCGCTCGTTGGCATCGGCGTGCAAAAAGGCGGCAAAGCCGCCCTGGGCCAGCATCATCGACTTGGTAAAGCGGCCAAAGTCGAGGCCGGTGAGGGTTTCCGTCAGCTTGAGCTTGTCGTTGATTTTGTCGGTGAGGATCTCGCCGTCCCGCCTGGCCAGCTCCACACGCGGCGCCTGCAACTTGCCGTCGGTCTTGCCCCGGGCCCGGCGCTGACTCCAGAAGGCCCGGTAGCCATCGCCCTTCACCTCGAACTCCACTTCCGCCAGACAGTCGGCGGTGTGCCGGGTCATCAGCTCATTGCTGCCGGCCGACACGGTTTTCATACGCGGAGTCTGATGATAGAGCGCCAGGCAGATGGCATCCAGCAATGTGGTCTTGCCGGCGCCGGTGGGCCCGGTAATGGCAAACAGGCCGTTGTCGGCAAAGGGAGCCCGAGTAAAGTCGATTTTCCACTCCCCCTGCAGGGAGTTGAGGTTTTTCAGTCGCAGACTCAAAATTTTCATGCCTGCTCCCTCAAACTTGCCAGCACCTGCGCATACAGTCGATCCAGCTCGCGCTCATCGCCTTCGGCCAGCTCCTCCATGGCCAGCCGCCGTTCAAATACCTGCTCGGGCGTGAGCTCGCTCAGGGTTTCTTTTTGCTCCGCCAGCAAAGCGGCACTGCGCCCCTGGCGCTCCCGACGCACCAGCAGTACCTCTGCATTCAGCCCCTCACACAGGGCCTGCACCCTGGGCTGCAAGTCACTCAGGTAGTCCTCTTCGGTCACGGTCACCTCCAGCCACACCGGCCGTGTCGGTGTGCCCGCCGCCGCGGCCTCGGGCAAGGCCGCTGCCAGTGCCTGCAGACTGCCCTTGACTCGGGCCAGGGGCTGAAACACCGGCACCGGCAAGGGCGTCACCGTCTGCAGGCCGAATGCGTTCAGCTCCACCAGCAGTATCTGCTTTTGCTGGCCGGTTTCATCAAAGCCCAGCGCCAGCGGCGAGCCGCTGTAACGAATGTGCTCGTTCCCCCCCACCTTTTGCGGCCGGTGAATATGGCCGAGGGCGATGTAGTCGGCGGGCGGAAAGGCACTGGCGGGAAAGGCTTCCAGGGTGCCGATGTAAATGTCCCGCACCGAGTCGCTGCTGCTGGCCCCGACCGTGGTGAGATGACCGGTGGCGATAATGGGTAACTCTCCCAGTTCGGCGCGCCGGGCCCGAGCCCGCTCAAACAGCGCCTGATAATGGTCGGCAATGGCCTGCTGCAGTGCGCGGCCCTTGTCGTCCGCGCTGTCGCCGGCCCGGCTTTCCAGCAGATCCCGCGGGCGCAGAAAGGGAATGGCACAGAGCAGTGCGCCCGGCGCGCCGTCACTGTGGTGCAGGGTGATCAATTGCTGTTCCGGTTCGGCCAGCCTGCCGGGGATCACACTCACATGCAGCGCCTGCAACAGCGCCCGGGATTCGTTCAGCATGGCCACCGAGTCGTGGTTGCCTCCCAGCAGCACCAGGCTGGCGCCGGTGCGGCTCATGGTCACCACAAAGTTGTGGTATAGCTCGCGGGCATAGCTGGGCGGGGTACCGGTGTCAAAGATGTCGCCGGCCACCAGCACCGCATCCACTCGATGCTGCTCCACCTGCTGCACCAGCCAGTCGAGAAAGGCGGCGTGTTCGTCCAGCCGGGTTTTGCCCATGAAATGCTGACCCAGATGCCAGTCGGAAGTGTGCAGAATGCGCATGCCATCCCTCAAAGGTGCGATGAATGGCCGTATTAAAACCGCTATTGAAAGCGCTGGCAAACGGCCTTGGCCATGGCAGAAAACTTGTTAGACTGGCGCTTTCGCTTTCAGATGTCGTTTCCATGCCATTTTCCTATGATTTTCTCGCCCTGGCCGCCGCCGCCTGCTGGGCCGTGTCCAGCCTGCTGTCGGCCAGTGCCGCCCGTCATCTGGGGGCCTTTGCCTACTCCCGCTGGCGCATGTTTTGCGTCAGCCTCATGTTGTGGGCCGCGGCCCTGGTGACCGGGGGCTGGGCCAGCCTGGACTCCCCTGCCCTGGGAGTGATGGCGGCCTCCGGGCTTATCGGCATTTTTATCGGTGACACCGCCCTTTATGCCGCCATGAACCGGCTGGGACCGCGCCGGGCCAGCGTGCTGTTCGCCACTCATGCACTGTTTTCGGTGGTGCTGGGCTATGCGCTGTTCGACGAACGCATTGGCGGTCAGGCGCTGGCCGGCGGTGTGCTGCTGGTAGGCGGCGTCATGACCGCCATTTTCTTTGGCAAACGCAGCGGTGAAGGGCACGCCTGGGAGCAGGACAATGGCAGCCCCTGGCCCGGCATTGCGTTGGGGCTGCTGTCGGCCCTGTGCCAGTCGGTGGCCACCCTGATGGTAAAACCGGTGATGGAAGGCAACGTCGATCCGGTCGCCGCCTCGGCGGTGCGCATGACCACCGCCTTTGCGGCTCACCTGGCCCTGTTGTGGTGTGGGCTGGCCGTGGCCAAGCCATTGCAGCGTATCAACTGGCCGGTGTTTGGCATGGTGGCACTGAACGCCTTTCTGGCCATGGGCGTGGGAATGACACTAATCCTGCTGGCGCTGCGCCATGGCGAGGTAGGTATGGTGGCCATGTTGAGCTCGGTAAGCCCGGTGCTGGTGCTGCCGCTATTGTGGCTGGTGATGAAACGCCGGCCCGCCGGCGGCGCCTGGATTGGCGCCCTGGCCACCGTGATTGGCACGGCGTTGATTGTCACCCGCTGAACGGAGGCTAAACGGTCAGGCCTTCTTCATCGAGGGCACGACGTACCCCTTCGTCTTCCTTCATGTCCTGAAAGTGACGGGCCAGGTGGGGGTAGGCATTCAGCCCCTCGGGCAGCACACGGGTGGCCCAGAGTTCAAAACCAAAGGCGCAGGCATCCACTATGCTCTTGTGTTCGTCCATATACCAGGTGCGGCTGGCAAGGTGGTTGTCCATGCGCTGCAGCAGCGGCGCCACTCGGCCGGGCACCGCCGCCTTGATGGCCTGCAGCGCGGCATCGCTGCGGTCGGTAGTGTATTTGCGCGGGGCGAAGTAGGGCACAAAGGCGTTGTACAGATCGGCGTTGAGAAAGCTCATCCAGTAGTCGCACTGATATTGCAACACGGGATCGCTACCCGGCCCCAAATGTTCCCCTTCCGGCAACCGGGCCAGATAGCGAAGAATGGCGCTGCTCTGGTAGAGGGCGCCCATTTCCTCGGTAAACAAGACCGGCACCGCCGCCATGTAATTGATTTTGAGAAAGGCCGGATCCCTGGTGTCTGCCTGTTCCAGCTCGTAGGGCAGCCCCAACCAGGACAGCACAATGTGCGGGGCCAGAGAGCAGGCGCCCGGCTTGTAAAACAGCTTCATCAAAAGCCTCCTTTAACCATGAAATAAGCGGCAGGGCGATGGAAGACCGGCCTGAAGGCCCGTGCTGTGATGCCGCCGGTGACTCAAGCACAAGTATCAGCAGGAAATGGAAAATTGGCGATCTTCGACGCCAAAAAACATCGTCAATTGGATACTTGTTGACCGGCCGGCTTAATCCTCAATCGCCAGCAGCATTTTTTTCATCAGGCCAGCCAGCTGTTGCTGCTCATCCGTCGTCAGGGTGGCGGCCAGCTCCGCTTCGGCGGCCAGGTGGTATTTGACCGCTTCTTCCACAATATTGAAGCCGGCTTCGGTAAGGGTGACGATCACGCCACGCCGGTCGTGATCGGCCTGGGCCCGGGTCACCAGGCCACGGCTTTCCAGCCGGTTGATGCGGTTGGTCAGGGCGCCGGACGAGATCAGCACCATGGCCTGCAGTTGATTGGGAGACAGCTGGTAGCTGGGCGGATGCCGGCGCAGGGCGGCCAGCACATCGAATTCGCCCACGTTGAGTTCGTAACGGGCCAGATCCTGCATCACCCGGCGGGTAATGAAGTATTCCAGCCGCACCACCCGGCCGACCACCTCGGTGCTGTCAAAACTCAGATCGGGGCGGGCCCGTTGCCAGAGGGTTACGATGCGGTCGATCTGATCCATCATGTCATGGTCCTGGGATGTGGCGTGCTGCGTGTGATTATCGTTCATTATGTCAGGTTCTTCCTGGAGCCATTTTGATATCAAGATAATCCACATCATACCATAAAGCCCAGCCCGTAAACCCCGCTACGATATCGGGATATTCGCCGGCCGGCGCATTTAATGACCATGATTCTTGGGGTATACTCGCCGGGTTTAACGGAAAACAATGAAAGCCAACTGGGAGAATGAAAAGGTGAGCCTGTTTAAAAACCTGTTGCTTGCCGGTGTTGCCGCTGCTTCGCTGAGTGGTATGGCCTACGCCGCCAATGATATGTCGCCTGAAGCCATTGCCGAGCGCACCAAGCCGGTGGGCAGCGTGTATACCGCCGCCGATCTGGAAGGCATTGTCGACACTGCCGCCGCCGGCGACAGCGGCGAGCCCGCCGCGCCCCGCAGCGGTGAAGCGGTCTACAATGCCGCCTGCTCCGCCTGCCACGGCACCGGCGCCGCCGGCGCCCCGGTAAAGGGTGATGCCGCCGCCTGGGGTCCCCGCGCCGAAAAGGGTCGAGACACCCTGCTGAGCCACGCGCTGAACGGCTTTAACGCCATGCCCGCCCGTGGTGCCTGTGGCAACTGCTCCGACGAAGAAATCGCCAACGCCGTTGACTACATGCTGGACGCCATTTAAGCGCGCCCGCTTTCGTAGTGAAAAAGCCGCAGCAATGCGGCTTTTTTATTGCCTGATTAGCGAGGGGGGAAGTGAACGGTTTTCTCCTCACCCTGCACGCCTCACTATTTCTTATTAAGCATGGCCCGCAGGCTGGCCACGCCGGCCTGGCCCTTCTGCATGCGTTCGCCTTCGCTCTGGGGCTTGCGATTGTGCTCCCAGTCCAGATCCTGCTGGGGCAGCTCCAGCAGAAAACGGCTGGGCTCGGGCCTAACGGTTTCACCGTATTGCCGCCGCTCCCGGCACAGGGTAAAGGTCAGCGCCTGCTGGGCCCGGGTAATGCCCACATAGGCCAGCCGCCGCTCTTCCTCGATATTGTCTTCGTCAATGCTGCTCTGATGGGGCAGCAAGCCTTCCTCCATGCCCACCATAAACACAAAGGGAAACTCCAGCCCCTTGGAGGCATGCAGGGTCATCAGTTGCACCTGCTCGCCGTCATCTTCGTCCTCTCCCCGCTCCATCATGTCGCGCAAGGTCAGCCGGGTCACCACCTGCGGCAGGGTCATGGCCTCTTCCAGCTCGGAGCCTTCCAACATCTGGCTGACCCACTTGAACAGGGTGGAGACGTTCTGCATACGCATCTCGGCGGCCTTGGGGCTGGGGGAGCTTTCGTACAGCCATTCTTCGTAGTGAATGTCCTTGATCATGTCGCGCACCGCTTCCACCGCATTGCCCCGGGCGGCTTCATCTCCCAACCGCACCAGCCAGTCACTGAAGGCCCGCACCGCCACCAGGCCTCTGCCCGACAGGGTCTGCTCCAGCCCCAGCTCAAAGCTGGCGGCAAACAGGCTTTTGCCCCGAGTATTGGCATAGGTGCCCAGCTTCTCCAGGGTGGTGGGGCCGATTTCCCGCCGGGGCGTGTTCACCACCCGCAGAAAAGCGTTGTCGTCGTCCGGGTTCACCAACAGCCGCAGGTAGGCCATGATGTCCTTGATTTCGGACCGGGAGAAAAACGAGGTGCCGCCGCTGATCTTGTAGGGAATACGGTTGGTCATCAGCGCCTTTTCCAGCAGCCGGGACTGATGATTGCCCCGGTAGAGAATGGCGTATTCGCCGAACTTGCTGGCATTCATAAACTTGTGGCCCATGATCTCGGCCACCACCCGCTCCGCCTCATGCTCCTCGCTCTTGGCGAACAGCACTCTGACCGATGCCTCGTATTCCATTTCCGAGAACAGTTCTTTCTCGAATACATGGGGATTGTTGGCAATGAGGATATTGGCGCACTGCAAAATGCGCCCTCGGGAGCGGTAGTTCTGCTGCAGCTTGATGACCTTGAGGCTGGGAAAGTCTTCCTTCAGCAGCACCAGGTTCTGAGGCCGGGCACCGCGCCAGGAATAGATGGACTGATCGTCGTCGCCCACCACGGTAAAGCGGGCGCGCTCGCCGGCGATGAGCTTGACCAGCTCATACTGGCTGGTGTTGGTGTCCTGGTATTCGTCCACCAGCAGGTAGCGAATTTTGTTTTGCCAGTAGGCGCGTACCTCGGCGTTGGTCTTGAGCAGCAGGGTGGGCATCAGGATCAGGTCGTCGAAGTCCAGGGCGTTGTAGGCCTTCATGTGCCGCTGGTAGCGCTCGTAGCACTGGGCAAACAACACGGTCTCGGCGTCGGTAGCCAGGCGGGCGGCGCGGGAAGGCAGCACCAGATCGTTTTTCCAGTTGGAAATGGTCGAGAGCAACCGGGAGATTCTTTCCTTGTCACCCTCAAGCTCCTTGTCGGTGAGCTCCTTTATCAGCGCCAGCTGGTCCTGATCATCAAACAGCGAAAAACCCGACTTCAGCCCCAGGGTCTTGTGCTCCCGCCGAATAATGTCCAGCCCAAGGGTGTGAAAGGTGGACACCATCAGGCCCCGGGCCTCCCGCTTGCCCAGCGTTTGCGCCACCCGCTCCTTCATCTCCCGCGCCGCCTTGTTGGTAAAGGTCACGGCGGCAATGTGCCGGGCCTGATAGTCACACTGACGCACCAGATAGGCAATTTTGTTGGTGATCACCCGAGTCTTGCCGGAGCCGGCACCGGCCAGCACCAGGCAGGGTCCGGCAATGTAGCGAACGGCTTCATCCTGGGCGGGGTTCAATTTCATGGCGGCTCCTCGGGCATTAAACGGTCGGTGATTTTACCGTCATGGCCGCCCGGGGTGAAGGGTGCCTTGTCATCGGCTTTGGTTTGGCTCATGATCCCGAGAGTTCTTTCTTATGGTTATGCATGATCGTGGATATTCGAGTACTCAGACGCGACTTCCCTACCCTGGCGCAAATCGTTAACGGCCATCCGCTGGTGTATCTCGACAACGCCGCCACCACCCAGAAGCCTCAAGCCGTGCTGGATGCACTCAATCATTACTACCGGGACACCAACGCCAATGTGCACCGGGCGTCCCATGCCCTGAGCGGCCAGGCCACCCGCGCCTTTGAGCTGGCCCGGGAAAAAGTGGCGCGCTTTATTCACGCGCCCTCGGCCAACGAGATCATCTGGACCCGGGGCACCACCGAAGCCATTAACCTGGTGGCCTTCAGCCTGGGCCGGCATTTTCTGCAACAAGGCGACGAAATGCTGGTATCCACCTCGGAGCACCACGCCAATATTGTGCCCTGGCAGCAGGTGGCCGCCACCACCGGCGCCATACTCAAGGTTATTCCCCTCACCGACAATGCCGAGCTGGATATGGCCGCCGCCGAGCGGCTGATTACCCCGCGCACCAAACTGCTGGCCGTGGGCCATGTGTCCAACGCCCTCGGCCAGGTCAATCCGGTAGTGAAGCTGATTGCCATGGCGAAAGCCGTGGGCGCCGTTACCCTGATTGACGGCGCCCAGGCGGTGGGTCATTTTCCGGTGGATGTGCAGCGGCTCGGCTGTGACTTTTACGCCTTTTCCGGCCACAAAATGTTTGCCCCCACCGGTATCGGCGTGCTCTACGGCAAAACCGAGTGGCTGGAAAAAATGCCGCCCTGGCAGACCGGCGGCGAGATGATCAAGACAGTAAACTTTGAACACACCCGCTTTGCCGCGCCGCCCTTCAAGTTTGAAGCGGGCACGCCCAACATTGCCGGCGCCATTGCTCTTGGGGCGGCGGTGGACTACCTGCAGGGGCTGGACAGGGCCGTACTGCAGCGCCACGAGCATGGGCTGCTGACGCAACTGCTGAATGGCCTGGCCGCCATGGACGACATTCGCGTCATTGGCCGGCCTCAGGCCGGATCGGTGTCGTTTACCATGGACGAAGTGCATCCTCAGGATCTGGCCACCCTGCTCGACATGCAGGGCATTGCCGTGCGCACCGGCCACCACTGCGCCATGCCGCTGATGCAGGCGTTAAAACTGAAGAACGGCACGGTGCGGGCCTCATTTTCCTTCTACAACACCAGCGATGACGTGGCCGCCCTGCTGGCCGGCATCAACAAGGCCCGGGAGCTGCTGTGATGACCCACCCCTTTGGTACCGAGATCACCGACACCGAAGTGCGCGCCCTGTTTACCACCGCCCACGGCTGGGAGGCCCGCTACAAACAGCTGATCACGCTCGCCAGGCAACTGCCGCCCCTGACCGACAAACACAGGGTAGACGCCAACGCCATTCACGGCTGTGAAAGTCAGGCCTGGCTGGTGGCCGAGCAGGATGCACAGGGCCGCTGGCAGTTTCACTGCGACGCCGACGCCCGCATCGTAAAAGGCCTAATGGCGGTGGTACTGGCCGCCCTCAGCAACAAGACCAGTGCCGAGATTGCCGCCTTTGATATGGAGGCCTATTTCGAGGAACTACAACTGCTCAACCACCTGAGCCCGTCCCGGGGCAATGGTTTACGAGCAGTCGTTTCGGCAATCAAAGCCAAAGCGGAAAGCTGAACCGGCTACAACGCCGCAAAGCGACACATCAGCGCGGTTGCACTCCGCCGACACGCTTCAAGTACCTCCCTGTAACGCTCGAAAATGCCATCCATGGCATTTTATGGTCGGCTACGGCAATCCCCATTGCTGCTTCGTGCAACTCTGGCGCTGCCTGTTTACCAACAATCAGCTTCTGAATGCTCCAAGGAGGGCAAAGGGTGTCTGCTTCGCCGTGCCCTTTGCGCCAGGGCCGAAAATTGCTCCTGCATGTTCGGCATTCCCGCCATCCATGGCGGTCAGATGCGCGACGGAGCCTATATGGGGCGAGCTTGCTCGCCGTGACGAAATATTTCTACCCGACCGAACATTCAGTATGTTCGCAGCGGGTTGAAACATTGAGTGGCATGTCCCACGGCGTGCCGGAGAAGCAGTGCGCTTTGACCGACGAAATGGCACAAGCTAGCAAACGGCAATTAGGCTGATTCAGAGTTAGCCTGAGCGGCAAGCCGGGAAAGCACCCGGCTGACCATAAAGAAGCCGAAGGTGGCGGTGATATGAGTGACGGCGCCAAAGCCTGAAGCACAGTCCATTTTCATGGTGCCGTCCGATTCCTGCTTGGCGCTGCAGATGCCGCCCTCGCCGTCCGGGTAACGGGGCTGCTCGGTGGAAAACACACAGTCGACGCCAAATTTGCGCTTGGGGTTCTTGCTGAAGTTATAAAAGCGGCGCAATTCGCCCCGCACCTTGGCCGCCAGGGGATCCTGAATGGTCTTACTGAGATCCTTTAACTGGATCTGCGACGGATCTATCTGGCCGCCGGCGCCACCGGCGGTAATGACCGGAATCTTGTTGCGCTTGCAAAAGGCAATCAGCGCCGCCTTGGCCCGCACCGAGTCGATGGCATCCACCACGTAATCAAAGCCCGTCAGCAGATGCTCGGCCAGGTTGTCGGCGCTGATAAAGTCATCCACCACTGTCACTCGGCAGTCCGGGTTAATCAGAGCAATGCGCTCGGCCATGGCTTGCGTCTTTTCCGCGCCGATCTGGTTACTAAGGGCATGGATCTGCCGGTTGGTGTTGGTAATGCAGATGTCGTCCATGTCGATCAGGGTGATGGCACCTATTCCTGAACGCGCCAGGGCTTCCGCCGCCCAGCTGCCCACGCCACCAATGCCAATCACACACACATGGGCCTCGGCAAAACGGGCCGAAGCCCGGACACCATAGAGGCGGGCAATGCCCCCGAAACGCTCGTCAAAACTCATTAAATTCTCCATGCCGCCTTACTATTGCTTATCCCGATAAAAAGCAGAACATGGCGGTAAATGTGCCGCCAACGGCCGTAATTTATCGACTTCAGTGCATCCAGAGCGGAATAAGCGTGCTACCTGTCTGGGCAACATTATAAAACCGCCACAATAAAAGGCATACACGCATCGTGGGTCCCACGCCGTTGCGCCGCAGGGTGCGACGGCACAGACCGAATCGCCCCATGTTAAACAAATGAAAAAATATTGTTTTTTTTCATTGAAAAAATAAAAGCCGGTGATATTTTCATCTGTGTAGGGAGAGATAACGTGGCTATCCGTCAGATAACCACCCGCCATACAACTACATGGAGGTACACCTGGTGAACGATACAGCTATAGGCAAAGTTGGCAGTTTTTCGCATAAAAACCCCCTGTCGCCCCGTAATGGCATCACCACTCGGCTGCTGGGCGAGTACGACAGAACCTTGTTCTGGCCGGTGCTAACGATATATGCCTTTTTGATGCTTTACGCTTTTCTATTTCCCGACGCCATGGGGAATACACTGTCCTCTATCAGGGACTTTCTGATTTTCAACTTTGGCTGGAGTGTGCTGCTTGGCGTGGGCGCTACCCTGGTGTTCTGTCTGTACCTCTTTATCAGCCCTTATGGCGATCTGAAACTCGGCACGGAGAATACGGTTCCCGAGTTTTCTTTTGGCTCCTGGGTGGCCATGATGTTCAGCTGTGGCCTGGGCATTGGCTTTGTGTTCTTCAGTGTTGCCGAGCCTCTGACCCACCTGTACGAGTCACCCCATGTGATCGACATGGGGCAGGCCGGTCAGGCCGGCGGCGTAGCCAAGGCGGTGCAGATCACCCTGCTCGACTGGGGCATGCATGGCTGGGCCCTGTTTGCCGTGGCGGCCTGGGCCATTGCCTACCCAGCCTACAAATACGGTCAACCACTTACGGTGGCAACCGGGCTGTACGGGATTCTCGGAGAGCGCTGCAACACCAGTTTTTGGGGACGCCTGGCCAACGGCCTGGGCATTATCGGCACCATAGGCGGCAATGCCACCATGATAGGACTGGGCGTCGCCTCCATCAGCTATGGCCTGAATACCCTGTTTGGGCTCGAACTCGGCGCCCTCGGTCAGGCGCTGGTGATGATAGTGGTCATCATCGCCTATGTGATCTCGGCGGCGACCGGCGTTGAACGTGGCATCAAGCTGCTCAGCCAGGCAAACATGATCATGGCCGGCATCATACTGTTTGCCATTCTCTTCTTTGGTCATGCACCGGCCCAATATCTGTTGAACCTGACCACACAACTGGTGGGCGATTACTTCGGGCAGGTGTTTTCGCTGCAATTCTGGTCCGATGCCAGCAACTTTGAACAGCGAGAATGGCTGGGCTGGTGGGTGGTGTTCTACTGGCTGTGGTACATCTCCTACATTCCCTTCTGCGGTGGCTTTATTGCACGTATTTCCAAGGGCCGGACCCTGCGGGAGTTTATTTTCGGCGTGATCCTGGTTCCCATGGTGCTGACCATTGGCTGGTTCAGCATCTGGGGCGGCTCGGCCGGATATATCGAGGTCAATGACATTGCCCCGCTGTGGGAAAGCGTGCAGGAGAAACCCGAGTCCGGCATTTACATGCTGCTGGACAGCATGCCCGGCGGCTGGTGGCTCGGCCTGATGGTGCTGTTCAATATTGTCATCTTCGCCGTCACCACTTCCGACTCGGCCTCTTTCTTCGCGGCCATGCAGGTCTCCAATGGCAATGAGAACCCGAAAGTTTCCATGCGTTTGCTGTGGGGCGTCATTATCGGCTTTACCGGCATCATGTTTCAGTTATTCGGCGGTTTTTCCGCAATAAAAAGTCTCGCCATTGTCGTGGGGGCGCCTTTCTTCTTTGTCGGCATCGCCTATATGTTCTCCGTTTACCGCATGCTCAGACAGGGAAAGGAAAAAAGGCATAAGCATATTTACCAGCCGGAAAGTTAACGTCAGTTCCGCCCTGATTTATGTGCAAGCAGGGCGATGTTTACAAAGCATGTGGGGAACCTGTCGGCGAGCATCACGATTCGGCGACACCCCGTGAGTTTTACATGGCAGTTTGGTTTATCTATCAGCATGGAGTGACAAGATTATGCCTGCAACCCAGCCTTATTACCCTCATTACGATCCGCTGCATGACGCTTCTCCGGGCACGGCCATGGACTATCCGCCCAGTTACTGGCGCTTTCATGCCGGCGAGCCGCCGCAGGACGACGGCCCGGTCAATGGCGACATGGAAGCCGATGTAGTACTGATTGGCGGCGGCTTTACCGGGCTGGCCACGGCCATGTTTCTGGCCCGGGAACACGGCATCAAGGCGGTGGTATTGGAGGCCAATCAAATCGGTTGGGGCTGCTCCGGCCGTAACGGTGGCCAGGGCCATCTGGCCTGGGGCCGGCTGAGCCGCAGTCAGTGGGTACGAAAATGGGGGGTGGACGTAGCCCGCCGCCTGCATGCCAACAGCCTGGAAGGTTTTGAGGTGTTTCAGTCGCTGGCAGAAGATCCGGACATTGACTGCGAACCCCAGAACCTGGGCAACCTGCTGATCGCGCACAGTAAACAGGCCCTGGAAGGCCTGCATCAGGAATCCCGGCTGTGTAATAAGGTGCTCGGTTACCAGACCCGCATACTCGACCGGGATACCGTACTGAACCAGTATGTGGGCGATCAGGAATGTCATGGCGCCATGCTTGAGCCGGTAGGCATCGCCGTGCAGCCACTGAAGCTGGCCTATGGCTACGCGCGAGCGGCCCGCAGGCTGGGGGCGAAGATCCACACCGGCAGTCCGGTTCAACACTGGACCACCGATGGCAAAATGCACTATTTGCAGACACCGGGCGGCATGGTGCGGGCACGCAGCGTGGGTATCGCCACCGCAGGGTACACCAGCCCCAACCTGAACAAACTGACTGCCTATCGGAATATGCCCATTATGGCCAACTCGGTATGGACCCGCCCCCTGACCGACGACGAGATAGAAGCCTGTGGTTTTCACTCCACCATCTTTATGACCGACACGCGCAAGTTGCGCTATTACTATCGTTTTCTGCCGGAAAAACGGCTGCAAATAGGCAGCCGCAGTGCCATCAGCGGGGCCGATGCCCAGAACCCAAAGCACCTCAAAATTGTGCAGGAAGCCATTGCCCGCAAGTTTCCGGCGCTGGCCGGCATAGATACGCCCTTCTTTTCTCATGGCTGGATGGATATCTCTCACGACATGATGCCGCGTGTGGTGCAGCCTGATCCGAAGCAAAGTGTGTTCTATGCCCAGGGTTACAGCGGCAACGGGGTATCCTTTTCGGCCTATGCCTCCAGGCAGATGGCCACCCTGATTGCCGGCGGAAAAATAAAGGAGGCGGATCTTCCCATTTTCTCATCACCGCTCCCCAGTCACCCGCTGCGTCCCTTGCGCCGCTTCGGGCAGCGGGCGCTTTATAAATACTTTCAGGTGCTGGATACAGTACGTTGAAAAAACGGCTGCGGGCAAACCGCCAACCTTCCCGCCGCGGCTAAAGGCTCATGTTTACCGTCACCAAGGAAAAATGCTGCCCCGATATGCTTTTCAGGGCAGCCCAAACACCAAAGGAGTAAGGACAATGACCAATCAGGAAATGCTTAACCTTTTCGATGCATTCAATCGCCACGATATCAACGAAGTCATGTCATATTTTGATGACGACATCGTCTTTGAGACCGTTGCCGGCAATGAAGCGCACGGCTCCCGTATCGTGGGTCACCAGGCCGTAAAGGCGCGGTTCGAGGAGACCTGGGGTACCATGCCGGATGTACAGTGGCTTAATGGCCATCATTATTCTGCCGGTGATCGGGTTATCTCGGAGTGCACCTTTGTGGCAACCCAGCCCGACGGCAAACGTATTGAAGCCGACAGCCTGGATATCTTTACCTTTCGCGATGGCAAGATTATCGGCAAGCGGGCCTTTCGCAAGCAGCGCCCTCCCTTTGACCCGGCTTAACGCCACCTGATAATACCAGCGCCGGCCCTGCACATTCCTTTATGGCCGGCGCTGGGCATGTTCGGCCACCCTTTCGAACACCAGCTACTGTTACCGCCTTTTTCATGCATTCCCTGTTTTTTCGCCCTGAGTGAAAAAATAAAAACTTATTTCAAATACTCCACACGCGTCTGTTAGGCTTGGTCGAAAAGACTGAAACCAGGTGAAGATAAGTGATGCCAGCCTCAAAACACAGCCATACCCAGGCCGCTGACAATGACGGTTTGCGTATCGGGCAGCAGATCCGAGACCTGCGCAAGGCCAAGAAAATGACGTTGTCGGAGCTGGCGACGAAGGTAAACAAATCGGTCGGGTACCTGAGTCAGGTGGAACGGGGCGTGTCTTCGCTGCCCATCGGGGTGCTGCAAACCATCAGTGATGCGCTGGATGTGCGTGTCAGCTGGTTCTTTCAGCCCGACGCTGATCTTCCCGATCAGGAGCGGGACTATATAGTGCGCGCCGGCCGGCGGCGGGCCATGACCTTTTCCGGCATCGGCGCCAGAGAGGAGCTGCTTTCTCCCCGGCTCAGTGGCCAGTTAATTCTCATTATGACACGACTGGAGCCCGGTGGTAGCGGTGGAGAAGAGCCCAGACAAAGAAAGGGGGAAGAGGCCGGATATGTTGAAGCAGGTCAGCTGGAGCTGACCATTGGCGAGCAGACCTTTCTGCTTGAGGCCGGTGACAGCTTTTCCATCACGGGCAATGAACCACATCTGATACACAACCCGGGCCAAACCGAAACCCGCATCGTCTGGGTGATGGCGGGCGTGGACTACTGAGCAGGGCCGAGCCCTTCTCTGGTATTCTTTCCATAAAAAAGGGAGACCGAAGTCTCCCAGTTACAGCTCTGTTTATTGTTTTGTTTGTTTAACCGCCAACGGCGATGTTTTTCATGTCGGTCATGTAGGCGCGCAGGGTCTTGCCGATGGTCTCCACCGGGTGGTTGCGAATGGCCTCATTCACGTCAATCAGGCGACGGTTGTCAACGGAGTTGGACTCAACGCTGATGGTCTTGCCAATCACGTCGGTGCCCACTTTCGGCATGAAGTGCTCGCGCAGCAGCGGTACCGCGGCATTGGCGAACAGGTAGTTACCGTATTCGGCGGTGTCGGAGATTACTACGTTCATCTCGTACAGACGCTTGCGGGCCACGGTGTTGGCGATCAGCGGCAGTTCGTGCAGAGACTCGTAGTAGGCAGACTCGTCGATAATGCCGGAGGCGGTCATGGCTTCAAACGCCAGCTCAACACCGGCCTTGACCATGGCAACCAGCAGAATGCCGTTGTCGAAATATTCCTGCTCGTCAATCACGGCGTCGGTGACCGGATACTGCTCAAAGCTGGTGCCGGCAGTTTCTTCACGCCAGGTCAGCAGGTCGTGATCGTCGTTGGCCCAGTCGGCCATCATGCCGGCGGAGAAGTTACCCTGAATGATGTCATCCATGTGCTTGTTGAACAGCGGACGCATCAGCTCTTTCAGCTCTTCGGCCAGGTCGAACGCCTTGATCTTGGCGGGGTTGGACAGGCGATCCATCATGTTGGTGATGCCGCCCTGCTTCAGGGCTTCGGTGATGGTTTCCCAGCCAAACTGAATCAGTTTGCCGGCGTAGCCGGCGTCGATGCCGTCGGCCACCATCTTCTCGTGGCATACGATGGCGCCGGCCTGCAGCATGCCGCACAGAATGGTCTGCTCACCCATGAGGTCGGACTTCACTTCGGCCACGAAGGAAGACTCCAGCACGCCGGCACGGTCGCCGCCGGTGGCGGAAGCCCAGGCCTTGGCGATGGCCAGGCCTTCACCCTGAGGATCGTTCTCCGGGTGAACGGCGATCAGGGTAGGTACACCGAAACCACGCTTGTATTCTTCGCGCACTTCGGTACCCGGGCACTTGGGCGCTACCATCACGACGGTGATGTCTTTGCGGATCTGCATGCCTTCTTCAACAATGTTGAAGCCGTGGGAATAACCCAGGGCGGCGCCTTCCTTCATCAGCGGCATAACGGCGTTAACGGCAGAGGTGTGCTGCTTGTCGGGAGTCAGGTTCATCACCAGGTCGGCGGTGGGGATCAGCTCTTCATAGGTGCCTACCTTGAAGCCGTTCTCGCTGGCCTGAACGAAGGACTTGCGCTTCTCGGCGATGGCTTCGGCACGCAGGGCGTAAGACACGTCCAGGCCGGAATCGCGCATGTTCAGACCCTGGTTCAGACCCTGGGCGCCACAGCCAACGATGACTACCTTCTTGCCTTTCAGATAGTTACAACCATCGGCGAATTCCTCGCGGCTCATAAAGCGGCATTTGCCGAGCTGTTCGAGTTGCTGACGCAGGTTCAGGGTATTGAAATAGTTAGCCATGACCTTTTGCTCCAATTAGTCCGTTACTTTTGAATAGTTGCACCGTGACCGGTGACGACTCCAGCACTATACCCCAGGCCATTCATTGCCGGAAATGATATATTCGAAACAGAGCATTTCATTTGGTGCAATACAATGGAACTTCGCAATCTCGAACTCTTCGTCCATCTCAGCCAGAGCCTGCACTTTGGCCGCACCGCCGACGCCATGGCGGTCAGCCCGTCCACCCTGAGCCGGGCCATTCAGCGTCTGGAGCAGGAAGTAGGCTGCGAGCTGCTGATGCGGGACAACCGCAGCGTCGCCCTGACCCCGTCGGGACTCAAGCTGCAACAGTTTGCCGAAGGCTGGCTGGCCGACTGGCAAAGCATGCGCGATCAACTGCGCCACAGCGACAGCCCGCTACAGGGGCGGCTTCGCTTGTTTTGCTCGGTGACCGCCAGCTACTTTCTGTTGCCCGACATTCTGGCCCGCTTTCGTACCCGCTACCCGCAACTGGAACTGCGCCTGGAAACCGGTGACCCGGCCCAGGCCATTGACCGCATGCTCAATGACGAGTCGGACTTGGCCATTGCCGCCCGCCCCGACGCCCTGCCCGCCAAGCTCGAATTCATTCGTTTGCAAACGGTGCCGCTGGTGTTTATTGCCCCGCGCATTCCCTGCCTGGCCAACGAGCTGCTGCAACAAAGTCCGGCCGACTGGAGCCGTATTCCGGTCATTTTGCCGGAGCAGGGCGTGGCCCGGAAACGGACCAACCAGTGGTTTCGCAACAAGGGCATCAGCCCTCATATTTACGCCGAGGTGGCCGGCAACGAAGCCATCGTCGGCATGGTAGCACTGGGCTGCGGCGTGGCCCTGGTGCCCACGGCGGTGATTGAGCACAGTCCCATGGCCGACAAGATTCGCCGGCTGGCGGTGACCCCGGATCTCAAGCCCTTTGAGGTGGGCGTATGCCTGCTGAAAAAGCGGTTGGAGGATCCCCTGATTCGCGCCTTTCGCCAGATTGCCCTGCAACAGGCCAATCCCGGATCCCCATGAGCCGCGGGATTGGGTTACAATGGCGGCAATATTTCAAGGAGAGCGACCATGCTGGACCCGAAAAAACTGGAAGAGATCGCCAAACAGATTCAGAGCAACATGCCCGCCGGGCTGAAAAACATGGGTGAGGAAGCGGAAAAGCGCATTCGCACCGTACTGCAGGCTCAGCTGGGCAAGCTGGACGTGGTAACCCGGGAAGAATTCGACGTACAAACCAAGGTGCTGCTGCGCACTCGGGAAAAGCTGAACGAGATGGAAACCCGCCTGGCGCAGCTGGAGCAACAGCTGGCCGATGGCCGCAGCGAGCAGGAATAATCCTCACAAGCAAAAAAATAATGCCGGGCAAGCCCGGCATTATTTTTAGCCAACGGTACGCGTTTAAATAAACTCGTAGGCGTCGCCAAACAGGCGCTCGGCGTCCACGCCCTTTTCCTTGAAGGCTTCCCGGGCCACACCCGCCATTTCAAAGCGGCCGGCCACGTAGATGTCGTAGCCGGTCAGGCTGGGGAAGTCCTCCATAATGGCTTCGTGCACCAGGCCGTCCCGGCCCTGCCAGTGCTCGTTACCGGTCTGCACCACGGGCACATAGGTCAGCTCCTTGTGCTCGGCAGCCCAGGCAGTCAGCTCGTTATGGGCATACAAATGCTCTTCGTGGCGCACGCCCCAGTACAGAAACACCGGCTTATGCAGGCCGTCGGCCAGCATTTGCTGCAGGATGGAGCGGGTATAGGCAAAGCCGGTGCCGCCGGCCATCAGAATCACCGGATGGCGCGATTCGCGCAGGTAGGCCTTGCCCGCCGGCAACTGCACCTCGATTTGACCCTGCTCCTGCATGCGCTTGAGCACCTGCATGGCATAGGTGTTGTCGGGCGAGGCACCGATGTGCAGCTCGATTTCACCGTTTTCCTGGGGCATGTTGGCGATGGAAAAGGGACGCTTGTCGTCATCCGCCATCACCACCAGCAAATACTGACCGGGGTGGAAGTCCACCGGCTGCTCCGGCTTCAGCCGCACATACCAGAGGGTGTCGGCCATTTCATGAAGCGCTTCGACATTACAGCTAATTTTTTGCATGACTATCCTTTGTTCTCACTCTGTTCTGCACTCGCGTTCAGGATCCCGAGCTGATCCCAGATCGCATCGACCCGTTGTTTGACCTCGTCCGTCATCACGATGGGCTCGCCCCATTCCCTATCGGTTTCGCCCGGCCACTTGTTGGTGGCGTCCAGCCCCATTTTGGAGCCCAGGCCCGATACCGGTGAAGCGAAGTCCAGGTAGTCGATGGGAGTGTGCTCGATCAATGTGGTATCCCGTGCCGGGTCCATTCGGGTCGTAATGGCCCAGATCACATCGTTCCAGTCTCTGGCATTGATGTCGTCGTCGCACACGATAACGAACTTGGTATACATGAACTGTCGTAAAAACGACCAAACGCCCAGCATGACACGTTTGGCATGGCCGGGATAGCGTTTTTTCATGGTCACCACCGCCATGCGGTAGGAACAACCTTCCGGCGGCAGGTAAAAGTCGCTGATCTCCGGAAACTGCTTTTGCAGTATGGGCACGAACACCTCATTCAGTGCCACGCCCAGCACCGCCGGCTCATCGGGCGGGCGGCCGGTGTAGGTGGAATGGTAGATGGCATCGCGCCGGCGCGTGATCCGCTCCACGGTAAACACCGGAAACTCGTCGATTTCGTTGTAGTAGCCGGTGTGGTCCCCGTAAGGACCTTCCGGGGCGTTTTCGCCCGGATAGATATGGCCTTCCAGCACGATCTCGGCGCTGGCCGGCACTTCCAGATCGGAGCCGATGCACTTCACCACCTCGGTGCGGCTGCCCCTGAGCAGCCCGGCAAAGGCATATTCCGACAGGGTATCGGGCACCGGGGTGACGGCGCCAAGAATGGTGGCCGGATCGGCACCCAATGCCACCGCCACCGGATAAGGCTTGCCCGGATTGGCCTCCTGCCATTCACGAAAGTCGAGGGCGCCGCCGCGGTGACTGAGCCAGCGCATGATCACCTTGTTTTTGCCCAGCACCTGCTGGCGGTAAATACCCAGGTTCTGGCGCTTTTTATAGGGGCCGCGGGTGATGGTCAGGCCCCAGGTGATCAGCGGCGCCGCGTCGCCGGGCCAACAGTGCTGCACCGGAATCCGGGTCAGATCGACTTCGTCGCCTTCCTGAATCACTTCCTGACAGGGGGCACTTCTCAGCCGCTTCACCGGCATGTTGAGCACCTGTTTGAAGATGGGCAGCTTTTCCATCAACTCTTTCAGGCCCTTGGGTGGCTCGGGCTCTTTCAGGTAAGAGAGCCAGCGGCCCACTTCGCGCAGGGCGCCGACGTCCGGCTGCCCCATGCCCATGGCCACTCGCTTGGGAGTGCCGAACAGGTTGCCCAGCACCGGCATGTCATAACCCTTGGGATTTTCAAACAGCAATGCCGGACCGCCCGCCTTCAGGGTGCGGTCGCAAATCTCGGTCATTTCCAGGTAGGGATCAATCTCCTGGTGAATGCGCTTCAGCTCCCCCTGGGCTTCGAGTTGCGCGATAAAATCTCGTAAATCCTTGTATTTCATAGGTTGTTCCGAGTGTATCGAGTGGCAGCGGGATTATACCCGCTTCGCTTTCCGGTGGCTTGCATTCCAATAAAAAACCGCGGCAAGCCGCGGTTTTTTTCGTGCTGGGTAACGGTTACTTCTGCTGGCGCTTCATGGCCTCGAAGAACTCGTCGTTGGTCTTGGTCATGGCCAGCTTGTCGATCAGGAACTCGATGCCGTCGATCTCGCCCATGGGATGCACGATCTTGCGCAGAATCCACATCTTCTGCAGCTCTTCCGAAGTGGTGAGCAGCTCTTCGCGGCGAGTGCCGGAGCGGGTGATGTCGATGGCCGGATATACACGCTTTTCGGCGATCTTGCGCGACAGGTGCAGTTCCATGTTACCGGTGCCCTTGAACTCTTCGTAGATGACATCGTCCATCTTGGAGCCGGTGTCGACCAGGGCGGTGGCGATAATGCTCAGGCTGCCGCCTTCTTCCACATTACGGGCGGCACCAAAGAAGCGCTTGGGGCGGTGCAGGGCGTTGGCATCCACACCACCGGTCAGTACCTTGCCGGAGCTCGGCACCACGGTGTTGTAGGCACGGGCCAGACGGGTGATGGAGTCGAGCAGGATCACCACGTCCTTCTTGTGCTCCACCAGGCGCTTGGCCTTTTCGATAACCATGTCGGCCACCTGCACGTGACGGGCCGCCGGCTCGTCAAAGGTGGAGGCGATCACTTCGCCTTTGACCATGCGCTGCATCTCGGTCACTTCTTCCGGACGCTCGTCGATCAGCAACACGATCAGCACACACTCGGGGTGGTTGTAGGCAATGCTCTGGGCGATGTTCTGCAACAGCATGGTCTTACCGGCCTTGGGCGGTGCCACAATCAGGCCACGCTGGCCCTTGCCGATGGGAGACGCCAGATCCAGCACCCGGGCGGTAATGTCTTCGGTAGAACCGTTGCCCCGCTCCATCTTCATGCGCTCGTTGGCATGCAGGGGGGTCAGGTTTTCAAACAGGATCTTGTTGCGGGAGTTTTCGGGCTTGTCGAAGTTGACCTGGCTGATCTTCAGCAGGGCGAAGTAGCGCTCACCTTCCTTCGGAGGCCGAATCTTGCCGGAAATGGTGTCACCGGTGCGCAGGTTGAATCGACGGATCTGGCTGGGGGAGACATAGATATCATCCGGGCCGGCCAGATAGGAGGAGTCGGCGCTGCGCAGAAACCCGAAGCCGTCCTGCAGAATTTCGAGAACGCCGTCGCCGAAGATATCTTCACCACTTTTGGCATGGGCTTTGAGGATAGCAAAGATGATGTCTTGCTTGCGCAGACGGGCGAGGTTTTCCAGGCCCATGTTTTCCCCAAGCTTTATCAGCTCAGATACAGGGGTATTCTTGAGTTCAGTCAGATTCATAGTGGTGAGTGTCTATCAACCAGGAATGTCAAATGGTCAGAAAAATCTGCCGGATTGATGTTTGGTATAAATGAAGAGCCCGAAGGCACGAATAGGCTAGCAATCGAACAACAAACTAGCACCAAAAAGGAAAAGCGTCTAGCAAAAACCACAAGGGGCGCCTTGCGCACCCCTTGTTGCATTACAGGTTGGCGTCCAGGAACTCTTTGAGCTGAGTCTTGGACAGGGCGCCGACCTTGGTGGCAGCCACTTCACCATTCTTGAACAGCAGCAGGGTGGGAATGCCACGAATGCCGTACTTGGGAGCGGTTTCTGCGTTCTGGTCGATATTCAGCTTGGCGACGGTCACCTTGCCTTCATATTCTGCGGCCACTTCATCCAGAATGGGGGCGATCATCTTGCAGGGACCACACCATTCAGCCCAGAAATCCACCAGTACCGGACCTTCCGCCTTGATGACATCGGCATCAAAGCTGGCATCGGTCAGCTGAACAATTTTGTCACTCATCTCCAACTCCAGTCAGTGTTTGCCCTTCAAAAACATACAACGCCAGGGCAATTTAGTTGCCCTATTTCAAATGATCCTGTTTATTATTGCAAGCCTAACCTGATAATCTGAACGCTATGAGCAAGACACATCTCACCGAGACCAAATTCGACCAGCTGGGCCTGCATCCGCAGGTGCTGGCAGGCCTGGAAGCCAAGGGATTCCATAACTGCACGCCCATTCAGGCGTTGTCGCTGCCCCATCTGCTCACCGGCCGGGACATCGCCGGCCAGGCCCAGACCGGCACCGGAAAAACCATCGCCTTTCTCGCCGCCACCTTTCATCACCTGCTGACCAAGCCTGCTCCCGCCGAACGCAAAACCAATCAGCCCCGTGCCATCATCATGGCCCCGACCCGGGAGCTGGCGGTGCAGATCCACAATGACGCCGATACCCTGAGCGAGCACACCGGCCTCAAGCTGGGCCTTGCCTATGGTGGCGACGGCTATGAAAAGCAAACCCAGGTGCTGAACGAAGGCGTGGACATTCTGGTGGGCACCACCGGCCGCATCATCGACTTCTTTAAACAGAAGGTCATCAGCCTGGACGCCATTCAGGTGGTGGTACTGGATGAAGCGGATCGCATGTTCGATCTGGGCTTTATCAAGGACATCCGCTTTCTGTTCCGCCGCATGCCGCCTGCCACCCAGCGCCAGAATATGCTGTTTTCCGCCACCCTGTCGCTCAGGGTACAGGAACTGGCCTATGAGCACATGAACGACCCCGAGCACGTGCAGGTGGAGCCGGAGCGCAAGACCGCCGGCCGCATCAAGGAAGAGCTGTTTTACCCAGCGCAGGAAGACAAGATGCGCTTGCTGCTGACCCTGATGGAAGAAGAGTGGCCCGACAAGGCCATCGTCTTTGCCAACACCAAGCACAGCTGCGAAGAAGTCTATGCCTGGCTCAAGGCCGACAACCACAGGGTGGGCCTGCTCACCGGTGACGTGCCCCAGAAAAAACGACTCAAGATCCTGGAAGATTTCACCGGCGGCGTGCTCGACATTCTGGTGGCCACCGACGTGGCCGCCCGCGGCTTGCATATTCCCGATGTCAGTCACGTGTTTAACTACGACCTGCCCGACGATGCCGAAGACTATGTGCACCGCATCGGTCGCACCGGCAGGGCCGGGGCCAGCGGCAGTTCCATCAGCTTTGCCTGTGAGGAGTATGTCTTCAACCTGCCGGCGGTAGAAGCCTATATTGAGCACGAAATTCCGGTCAGCAAATATGACAGCAACGCCCTGCTCGACGATCTGGCGCCGCCCAAGCGTATTCACCACCACAGGGCCGGCGTAAACCGCAATGTGCGAGATCGCCAGGGCGGCGGCCAGCGTCGCTCCTCGGGTAATCGCCGGCGCCGGCACCAGGACAGCCGAAGCTGAGGCCTGCGTGAAAAACCCTTCCCTGTATGCGGCCATCGACCTCGGCTCCAACAGCTTTCACATGCTGGTGGTGCACGAGGTGGAGGGTGCCTGCCGTATCCTGGCCAAGGTCAAGCGCAAGGTGCGCCTGGCCGCCGGACTGCAACCCG
This sequence comes from Oceanimonas doudoroffii, assembly GCF_002242685.1. Lineage (NCBI taxonomy): Bacteria > Pseudomonadati > Pseudomonadota > Gammaproteobacteria > Aeromonadales > Aeromonadaceae > Oceanimonas > Oceanimonas doudoroffii. Next base: position 10,812 of record NZ_NBIM01000006.1, on the reverse strand, counting down.
ACGGCAGCCTGGATGAGGCCGCCATGGAGCGCGGCTGGGATTGCCTGCGGCTGTTCGCCGAACAGCTGCAGGATGTGCCCGCCGACCAGGTGCGTATTGTTGGCACCGCCACCCTGCGCCTGGCCACCAACATCGACCGCTTTATCGGAAGGGCCGAGGCCATACTGGGACATTCCATTCGCATCATCTCCGGCGAGGAGGAAGCGGCCACCATCTATCAGGGGGTAGCCTGGACCTCATCGGGCACCGGCCGTCGGCTGGTAATCGATATTGGCGGAGCCAGCACCGAACTGGTAATTGGCGAAGGCACCTCGGCCGAGCTGCTGCACAGCCTGCACATGGGCTGTGTTACCTGGCTGAAGCGGCACTTTCCCGACGGCGAACTGAGCGAAGCCCACTTTGAACAAGCCATTGCCGCCGCCCAGCACGAGCTGTCACCGGTGGCCGCCGGCTACCTCACCCAGGGCTGGCAACACTGCATCGGCGCCTCGGGCACGGTGCAGGCCATTCAGGAAATCATGATGGCCCAGGGGGAAAACGAACAGATCACCCTGGCCAAGCTGCATCGGCTCAAGGCACAGGCCATTGCCTGTGGCCGGGTGGAGCAACTGCAGCTGCCTGGCCTGACCCCGGAGCGGGCACCGGTGTTTGCCTCGGGCCTGGCCATTCTTATCGCCCTGTTCGACACCCTTGCCATCGAGCACATGGTGCTGGCCGGTGGTGCCCTGCGTGAGGGGCTTATCTATGGCATGCTCGGCACTCGCCAGGAATGCGACGCCCAGGACAGAACCATCGACAGCCTGATCGCCCGCTATCAACTGGACAGAGAGCAGGGTGAACGGGTGCGCAACACGGCACTGCAGGCCCTGAAACAGCTGCAGCCCGACACCGACAGTGATGCCGCCCGCATGCTGGCCCGAGCAGCCATGCTCTATGAGTTGGGCCTGTGCATCGAGTACAAGCGTGCCCCCGAGCACGCCGCCTATATTATTCGCCATATCGATTTGCCGGGTTTTACCGCGCCCCAGAAAGGCCTGCTGGCCGCCCTGCTGCTGAACCAGCGAGACGACTTTCAGCTGGAGGCGCTGCAGGCGCAATGTGCCCTGGATGGCGAACGGGCCGTATTGCTGGCCCGGTTGCTGCGCCTGGCCATTATTCTGTGTCTGCGCCGCACCCGCGGCACCGTGCCCGCCTTTGCGTTGCAGAGAGATGGCAACCGTCTGATCCTCACCCTGCCCGCCGGCTGGAGCACCGGTCATCACCTGCGCGCCAGTGAGCTGTTCGCGGAAGCCCGTCGCCAGAGTGCGCTGGGCTGGCAGCTGGACATCGTCGAAGCATAAGTGTGCGGAATGGCCTGCCCATGCTGCGAAATAGCATGAATTTCCTTCACCTCTGACATGTAATCATTCCTTTTGTGGTGCTGATCACCCGAGGCTAAGCTGAAAGCCAGACAGCGAAAGGAAACATCTAATGACATCCCTGGATACCCGATTACGCGCAGCCCACCCCTGCTTTTGGCACAACCCCGACTACTACCCTAGTGCGCCCGTCAATGACGCGGTTGGCATTCGCCAGGCCGCCGAACGCCTGACCCGATTCGCCCCATGTATTCGCGCCCTGTTTCCCGGTACCGGCGATGGTATTATCGAATCCCCGCTGAGCCGGGCCGACAATTTTGCCCGGGCCCTGGAAAATTACTGGGGCATGCCGGTGACCGGCACCCTATGGCTGAAACGGGACAACGAACTGCCCATTTCGGGATCCATCAAGGCCAGGGGCGGTATTCACGAAGTGCTGAAATACGCCGAGGATCTGGCGCTGAGCGCCGGCCTTCTGCATCAGGAGCAGGATTACCGGTGCCTGCTGGATGAAAAGGTCCGCGCCCTGTTCGCCCGCCACACCCTGGCGGTGGGCTCCACCGGCAACCTTGGCCTCAGTATCGGCACCATGGCAGCCCACCTGGGCTTTCAGGTGGATGTACACATGTCCGCCGATGCCCGTCAATGGAAAAAAGACCGGCTAAGGCAGCTGGGTGTCCGGGTCCATGAGTATGAAGATGACTACAGCCGGGCAGTGGCCGAGGGCCGGCGCCTAGCCGAGCAGGATCCCGATTGCCATTTCGTCGATGACGAACACTCGCTCGATCTGTTCACTGGCTACGGCGTGGCGGGGCGCCGTCTCAAGGCTCAGTTGGATGCAAAGGGCATCATCCCCAGTGCCGAACACCCCCTCATTGTCTATCTGCCCTGCGGTGTCGGAGGCGGCCCCGGTGGCGTGGCTTACGGTCTAAAGCAGGAGTTGGGACCCCATGTTCACTGCTTCTTTGTCGAACCAGTCCAGTCTCCCTGCGTGCTGCTGGGAATGATGACCGGCAAGGGGGCTGAGCTCACGGTAGAGGAGTATGGCCTAAACAATCGCACCGCCGCCGATGGCCTGGCGGTCGGGCGTCCCTCGGCCCTGGTCTGCCGGCTGATGCAGCCGATACTGGCCGGCGCCATGACGGTGGAAGATCAACAGCTGTTCCGGCTGCTGACGCTGTTGCAAGATAGCGAAGGTATCAAAGCCGAGCCCTCGGCCATGGCCGGTGCCGGTGGTATGCACCAGCTGCTACAACAGACCGAGTGGCAGCAGCTGGCCACTCAGGCGCATCACCTGCTGTGGCTGACCGGCGGCAGCATGGTCCCCACGGAAGAACACCGGGCCTACTATCGCAAAGGTCAGGCTTAGGCATGCGCCTGCAAGGAGGCCGGCTCGCCGCCCTACATTGTTTCCTGCACTGTGCCCGGCAACTGAGCTTTGCCCGTGCAGCCGAACTGCTGCACTTGTCGCCCAGCGCCGTCAGTCATCGTATGCGCAAACTGGAAGAAGAGCTGGGTTTTCCCCTGTTCCAGCGCCGGCCCCGAGGGCTAGTGCTGACCGAGCGGGGCGAAACCCTCTACCACACCTTGGCCCAGAGCCTGGGACAAATCGACAGCGTACTCACTCAGCTGGAACAACCAGGCCCCTGTGGCCAGCTGCGGCTTCATGCCATGCCGGGCTTGGCGCAGGGCTGGTTGCTTCCACGCTTGGCTGACTTTTACCACCGCTATCCCGGGCTCGGACTTAGCCTGGTCACCGGCAACAGTCAGGTGGACTTCGGTGCCAGCCGCTGGGATGGCGCCCTCTATTACTTGCCCGCCCCGCTCCCCGGTCTGGCCCACGATTCGTTGATGACGGAAGACCTGATCCCCGTCTGTAGTCCGGCCTATTTCCAGGCCCTGGACTCCGGCTCACTCCGGCAGGCCCGGCTACTACACGATGCTAGTGCCTGGTTTGGTTGCCGTCCCGAGGCGGAATGGCAATACTGGCTGGAGCGACACAAACAACCCATCGGAGAGCATCATCTGTACTTTGACCAGACCGAACTGGCGGTGCAGGCCGCCCTGGCCGGGCTTGGTGTGGCCATGGGCCGCGGTCACCTGGTCGCCGCCAGACTAACCGCTGGCACGCTGATTGCTCCTTTTGGCCCGGCCGTGACCGCCCCCTGCCGCTACTGGCTGACATACCCGGCCGAACAAAAAAAGGCCCCGGTGTTCGGGGCCTTTCGTGACTGGCTGCTGGCTCAGCTCTGATCCTTAAGCCACTGGGCAACCCGTTTGGCGAAGTAGGTAAGAATGCCGTCGGCGCCGGCGCGCTTGAAGCACAACAGCGACTCCATGATGCATTCCTTTTCCTTGAGCCAGCCATTCTGAATCGCGGCCATGTGCATGGCATATTCACCGCTCACCTGATAGGCAAAGGTGGGCACACCAAACTGATCCTTGACCCGACGCACCACGTCCAGATAGGGCATGCCCGGCTTCACCATCACCATGTCGGCACCTTCTTCAATGTCAAAGGCCACTTCCTGCAGGGCTTCATCGGTGTTGGCGGGATCCATCTGATAGGTGGCCTTGTTGCCGCCCTTGAGGTTGCCGGCGGAGCCGACCGCATCGCGGAACGGGCCGTAGTAATTGGAGGCATACTTGGCGGAATAGGCCATGATCTGGGTATTGATAAAGCCATTCTCTTCCAGTGCCCGACGAATGGCGCCGATGCGGCCGTCCATCATGTCGGACGGCGCCACCATATCGGCGCCGGCGGCGGCATGGCTCAAAGCCTGCTTGACCAGCACCTCGGTGGTCACGTCGTTGAGCACATAGCCGTCGTCATCGAGAATGCCGTCCTGGCCGTGTACCGTATAGGGATCCAGGGCCACGTCGGTCATGATGCCAAGCTCAGGGAAAGCCGCTTTCAGTGCACGCACCGCTTCCTGCACCAGGCCGTCGGGGTTGTAGGCTTCTTCCGCCAGCAAAGACTTCTCGGCGGCATTCACCACCGGGAACAGGGCCAGCAGGGGAATGCCCAGGGTCACCAGCTCGGCGGCCTCCTCCAACAGCAAATCGATGGACAGGCGCTCAACACCAGGCATGGAGGCCACGGCTTCCCGGCGCTGAACGCCCGGCAGCACGAACATGGGGTAGATCAGATCGTCCACGGTCAGGGTGTGCTCGCGCACCAGGCGACGGCTGAAATCGTGCTTGCGCAGACGGCGCAGACGGCGGCCGGGAAAGCCACCCATCACTTGTTTGGTCATGTTCACTCCTGAAGTTGGAAAAAGGCCCGGCTGGTCGCGGTGGTGGCGGCGATCAGGCCGGCGGCGTGCTCACCCCGACAGGCGGCAATGCGTCCGGCGATATGAGGCAAATAGGCGGGCTCATTGCGGCGGGAAGCCGGCCTGGGCGACAGATCCCGCGGGATCAGATAAGGGCTGTCGGTTTCGATCATCAGCCGCTCGGCCGGGATCAGCGCTACCAGCCGCTGCAGCTCGCTGCCGCGACGCTCATCGCAAATCCAGCCGGTAATGCCGATGTGCAGATCCAGTGCCAGGCAGTCTTTCAGCTCATTCTCGCTGCCGGTAAAGCAGTGCAGCACCGCCGCCGGCAGCCGGTCCCGCCAGGGCGCAAGAATGGCCATAAAGCGCTCGTGGGCATCGCGGCAGTGCATAAACACCGGCTGCTGCAGCTCCGCGGCCAGGGCCAGCTGGGCTTCAAAGGCAGCCTCCTGTTGTGCCCGGGGCGAAAAGTCCCGGTTGAAGTCGAGGCCGCACTCACCCACGGCCACCACCTGAGGCAGTGCCGCCAGCTCACGCAGCTCACTCAAGGTGGCATCGTCAAAGGTGCTGGCTTCGTGAGGGTGCACTCCGGCGGTGGCATAACACAGCCCGGGGTGGGCGGCGGCCAATTCCGCCACCGCCCGGCTTTCCGCCAGATTGGTGCCGGTAAGTACCAGAGCATTAACGCCGGCGGCCTGAGCCCGCTCCAACACGGCCTCCCGGTCTTTATCAAACTGGGAACTGGTAAGGTTGACCCCGATGTCGATCACGCCGTGGGCTCCTGTTCGTCGTCCTTTTCTTCTCGCACATAGAAACGGCCAAAAAAGACGCCGATCTCGAACAGCAGCCACATGGGAATGGCCAGCAGGGTCTGGGAGATCACATCCGGCGGTGTGAGCAGCATGCCGACGATAAAGACAATCACCACCACATAGGGCCGCTTGGCGGCCAGCTCCCTGGGAGTAGTCACTCCGGTCCAGCACAGCAAAATGGTGGCGATGGGGATCTCAAAGGCGATGCCAAAGGCGATGAACAACCCCAGCACGAAGTCCAGATAGCTGGCAATGTCGGTGGCAATGGTTACCCCTTCCGGCGCCATGCTGGTGAAAAAGCCGAATGCCAGGGGAAACACCACAAAATAGGCAAAGGCCGCACCGGCGTAAAACAGCAGGGCGCTGGAAAACACCAGGGGGGCGATCAATCGCTTTTCGTGCTTGTACAGGCCCGGTGCGATAAAAGCCCACACCTGGTAGAGCACAATGGGAATGGCGGCAAAAAAGGAGACGATCAGCGTCAGCTTGATTGGCGTCAGAAAGGGCGTGGCCACGCCGGTAGCGATCATGCTCGCCCCTTCCGGCAGTTGCTTCAGCAAGGGCGTCGCCAGCAGGGTATAGATGTCGTTGGCAAAATAGACCAGGCCCAGGAACACCACCAACACGGCGGCAAAGGCACGCAACAGACGCGACCTCAGCTCCACCAAGTGGCTGATCAGGGGCTGCTGTGATTCAGTCATTCAGAAGGTTTCCGGGACTCAGTACTGGAGGGTTCATCCGTATTCTGCTCGGGGCGCTTTTCATAGGGCCGGTTAACCGAGGCGGCGGCGTCTTTCAGTTGATCGATGGATTGCTGCAGCTCGGGGCTGAGATCCTTCATGCCGAGCTGCTCAGCCTTTTTCAGATCCCGGTGCAGCTCTTCCATTTTCAGCTCCTGGGCCAGTTCGGTTTTCACCGCATTGGCGGTGTTGCGCACCGTGCTGAACAGGCGGGAGACGGTGCGAATGGCCACGGGTAGGCGCTCGGGGCCGAGTACCACCAGGCCAATGACCGAAATCACCACCAATTCCCAAAAACCGATATCGAACATGGCTTATACCCGATCTTTGTCTTTGGCCTTGTCCTGCTCGTTCAGTGGCTCGCCCTGTTCCTTTTTGTCGGCCAGCTTTTGCTGCTCGAAGTCCGCGTCCTTCTTGCCCTGCTCCTCGTCACTCATGGCCTTTTTAAAGCCCTTGACCGCCGAGCCCAGATCGCTGCCCATGCCACGCAGCTTCTTGGTTCCGAACAGCAGCACCACGATGAGCACCACGATAAGCAGTTGCCAAATACTGATTCCACCCATAACTCATTTTTCCTTTGCAAACAGAGAACGATAAAGGCCCATTATATTGCAGCCAAATGACGAAAATCTGACACCAGATCAAACTATCGGGCAATACGCCGCCAGCCCAGCCACCATACAACCAAAGTCAGCAGCAGGCCAGACATGGCCAGCCGGCTTTCATCCATGCCCAGCAACAGGGTGCTGGCCAGCAGGGTACTGGCCCCCATGGCCAGCAGAAACCGCCCCTGGCCCTGGCGCTTGTCGTGACCGGCGTAGCGCTCGTACAGGCCCGTCATCTGTCGCTGCTGCAGCTTGGCCTGGCGCAGGGCATCGTAGATAAGCTCGGGAATCTCCGGCAGTTTCTCGGCCCAGAACGGGGCATTTTCCTTTACCCCGTTGATCACCGCCTTATAGCCCACCTGTTTCTGCATCCAGTCTTCCAGGAAGGGCTTGGCGGTTTTCCACAGATCCAGCTGGGGATAGAGCTGGCGGCCCACCCCTTCCACGTAGAGCAGGGTCTTCTGCAACAACACCAGTTGGGGTTGCACCGCCATGTTAAAGCGGCGGGCAGTATTAAACAGATTCAGCAGCACATGGCCAAAGGAGATTTCGGACAGGGGCTTTTCAAAAATGGGCTCAAGCACGGTGCGAATGGCCGATTCGAACTCTTCCACCTTGGTGTCGGCCGGTACCCATCCCGACTCCACGTGCAGCTCGGCCACCTTGCGGTAGTCCCGGTTGAAAAAGGCCAGAAAGTTTTCCGCCAGATAGCGCTTGTCGTCCCGGTTGAGGGTACCGACGATGCCGCAGTCGATGCCGATCCACTGAGGATCTTCCGGATGGTCGTAAGACACAAAAATATTGCCCGGATGCATGTCGGCATGAAAAAAGCTGTCACGAAAAACCTGGGTAAAGAACACCTCCACACCCCGCTCGGCGAGCAGCTTCATATTGGTGCCGTTGGCTTCCAGGGCATCGGTGTCCGACACCGGAATGCCGTAAATGCGCTCCATCACCAGCACATTCTCGTGGCAGTAGCTGGAATAAATCTCCGGCACATAGAGGGTACGAGAACCCTCGAAATTGCGCCGCAGCTGAATGGCGTTGGCCGCTTCCCGCAGCAGATTTAGCTCGTCGAGCAGGGTCTTGCGGTATTCCTCCACCACTTCCACCGGCCGCAAGCGGCTGCTGCGCTCCGGCACCAGCCGGGCAATCAGGGTGGCCATAGAATGCATCAGGCTGACATCGGCCTCGATCACCCGCTCGATGCCGGGCCGAATCACCTTGATGACGATCTCCTGTCCGGTCTTGAGCCGGGCGGTGTGCACCTGGGCAATGGACGCCGAGGCCAGGGGTTTTTCGTCGAACTCATCAAACAGGGTTTCAATGGGTTGGCGCAGGCTGTGTTCAATCTGCTGGCGGGCCAGTTTGCCGTCAAAGGGCGGCACTCTGTCCTGCAGCAGGGCCAGCTCTTCGGCGATGTCCGGCGGCAGCAGATCGCGGCGGGTGGAGAGCATCTGGCCGAACTTGATAAACACCGGGCCCAGGCTCTCCAGGGCCAGGCGAATGCGCTTGCCCCGGGACAGGTCCGGATGTCTGTTTTTCAGCCAGAACAGGCTTTTTCGAGCCATGCGCGCCGGCCAGATCTGTAGCCGGGAAGGAATCAGCTCATCCAGGCCATAGTCAAACAGGGTACGGCCAATCTGGTAAAGGCGGCGCAGCTCCCGCAGTTTTCTCATGAATGGGTCACCTTGTCGGTCAGTGCCGCCAGGCGTCCCTGCAGGCGGTTCAGTCGTTTGTTCAGCGCTTCCACTTCGTCACCAAAATCGGCCAGCTCCAGCGGCCCTACCGCCAGCCGGGCTTCTTCACGGACAAACTCGCCCAAGTGTTGCAGTGCATCGCTCAGCCGGGCGCCAAGGCCGGTCCGAATCTCGCGGCCATGCCGGCACAACAGGTGAGCCAGGGCATCACCGGTGTAGGGCACCAACCACTCTTCAATGTCGACGGGATTGTCCCGCATCAGTGCACTCAGATCCTGCCAGGGCTGCGGATCGCCCTCGAGATCGATGCGGCCGTCGCGAATGTACTGCATCAGCAGGCCCTTGTCCCTGAGCAGCCCAAGGGCACCGATCGACAGGCTGAGGTGGCTGTCGACCCGGCCTTCGTAGTTGCCCAGTAACTCCACGTGGCCCGGGCCGAACACCAGGTAAAAACTGGTGAAGTCTATCAGGGTCAGCTGTAGCACTCGGCCATGCAGAGGCTGCAGCCCTCGGCTGAGCGCAGGACTCTGCCGCAGCAGCCGGTTGATGGCGGTTTCCAGGGTGCCGTTCAGCAATGGCAACAGCAGTGACTTCATCAGAATTTGAATCCGCGGTGCAGTGCCACCACGCCGTCGGTCAGGTTGAAATACTCCACCTGCTCCAGGCCAGCGTCTTCCATCATTCGCTTGAGGGTGTCCTGATCCGGGTGCATGCGAATAGACTCAGCCAGATACTGATAGCTTTCGCTGTCCTGGGCCACCAACGCGCCCATCTTGGGCAGCACATTAAAGGAGTAGAAGTCGTACAGCTTGCTCATGATCTCATGCTGAGGCTTGGAAAACTCCAGCACCAACAGCCGGCCGCCCGGCTTCAGCACCCGCTGCATGGAGGCCAGTGCCTTGTCCTTGTTGGTGACGTTGCGCAGGCCAAAGGCGATGGTGATTAGATCAAAGTGATTGTCGGGAAAAGGCAGCGCCTCGGCATTGGCCTGCACATAGGAAATATTGTTGCCCAACCCCATGTTGCGCAGCTTGTCGCGGCCCACCTTGAGCATGGAGTCATTGATGTCGGCCAGTACTACCTGGCCCTGCTCGCCGACCATGCGGGAAAACTTGGCGGTCAGGTCGCCGGTGCCACCGGCCAAATCCAGCACCTTGTGGCCCGGACGCACGCCGGAACAGTCGATGGTAAAGCGTTTCCACAGGCGATGAATGCCGAAAGACATCAGATCGTTCATCACGTCGTACTTGGCCGCCACCGAGTGGAAAACGCTGGCCACCATGTGCTCTTTTTCATCGGCATTTATGGTCTGGTAACCAAAATGGGTCGTCGACTTGTGCTGTTCTGACATTCTCAAGACACCTGTAAAAATCGAAGTAAGGCAGTGTACTGCAAATGCACGGGCCGGACTAACGGGAAGCCAGCAGGCTGTGGGTGATCTGCATTCCCAGAAAAGTGAATATCATACAGCAAACCACATTCAGGAACACATTCAGCCCGGCCTTGACCCACTGGCCGTGTTCCAGCAACAGCACCGTATCCAGAGAAAAGGAAGAAAAAGTGGTCAGCGCTCCCAGCATGCCCACCATCATAAAGGGCCGCCAGGAGTGCGCGCTTAACGCCTGCTGTTGTACCAGCACAAAGATAATGCCCATTAGCAGGGAGCCAATCAGGTTGACGGTCAGAATGCTGTAGGGAAAGGAGCGGCCGAGCAGACGGCCCATCACATCGGTGATGACAAAACGCAGCACGGCGCCGATGGCGCCGCCAAGGGCAATAAACATCAGGGTTTTCATGACAAACCGGCGTAAACAAGAAATGGCCTCAGTTTACGCCGGTCGGACTCAAAAACCCATGCTCGAAGGGATCAGGCCTGACGTTCCCGTTTGGCCCGCACCGACTCACCAGCCACGCCGAAGTCCTGAGTGGCGATGTCCTGCAGCAGAATACGTACGGTCTCGGGCTTGACGTCCAGGGCACGTACACAGGCGTCGGTCACTTCGCTGATCAGGGCTTCTTTCTGCTCGTTACTACGGCCTTCGATCAGGGCGATGTTAAGAATCGGCATGATTTTTTCCTTTATATGTCTGAAAAACGAGCCGACATTAGAGTAAAAAATGTGACTTGAGTCAAATTTGGTGGGGTCGTGCGAAGAAACGAAAAAAGCCCGACACTTTCGTATCGGGCTTTTCGGTATTGGGTGCCTGGCAGTGACCTACTTTCACATGGCAGCTGCCACACTATCATCGGCGCGGGTGCGTTTCACTACTGAGTTCGGCATGGAGTCAGGTGGTTCCACAACGCTATGGCCGCCAGGCATAA